>JBKJYX010000001.1:0-3284 GCA_046715575.1 Sphingomicrobium sp.
CAAATCCTCGCCGCGCACGGGAGCTGGGCGGCGCTCAGATTCGGTGACCGATGCGAAGCGGTGGCGCGGCCCCTGCTGCCGGCAGCCAGGCGCCAGCCGGCGGCTCGTGCCGGCTTCAGCATCGGCGCGGGCAAAGCAGTGCGCGGCCAGTTTCATGCTCGCCTGAGCCGGGTGCCGCGCGCCGGATCAAGCGTCATGCTGACGATCGGCGAGCGGCCGTTCCTGCTGGTTGCGCGCGGCGACTGGGCGTGGAGCCGCGGTCCGCTGCAGGAAACAGGGATCATCGACGCAGCGCGTGCCGCCAGGTCGATGCGGATCGAGGCGCGCGACGGCGTCGGCCGGCGGTTCGCCGATCGCTACCTGCTCGACGGCGCACCGACCGCGATCGATGCCGCCGCCGCCGGCTGCGCTGGCAAAATCTAGCGAACTTCCCTAGATGGGCCGCTTGCAATGACCGCCGCCACCGCCTTGATGCCGATCCCCGGCTTGATCGACCCCGTGCCTGTTGTGCGCGCCGCTCAGCGCCGGGCCGACGGGCTCGTCGAGCTCACTGGGCTGTCGAAGGAAGCGATCCGCGTCGCCCTTGAGCTGGAGGGGCTCGAGCCCAGGCAAGCCAAGCTTCGCGCCAAGCAGCTGTGGCACTGGATCTACAACCGCGGCGTCAGCGACTTCGCCGCCATGACCGACGTCGCCAAGGTCCAGCAGCCGTGGTTTTCCGACCGCTTCATCATCTCGCGGCCCGAGGTCGTCGAAGCCCAGGTGTCGACCGACGGCACCCGCAAATGGCTGCTCAGAACGCACGACGGCAACGATTTCGAGATGGTCTTCATTCCCGACGCCGACCGCGGCACGCTGTGTGTTTCCAGCCAGGTGGGCTGCACCTTGAATTGCACCTTCTGCCACACCGGCACAATGCGGCTGGTGCGCAACCTCATGGCCTCGGAAATCGTCGGCCAGGTGATGCTCGCCCGCGACAGCTTGGGCGAGTGGCCGTCGCAGCCCGAGGGGCGGATGCTGACCAACATCGTGATGATGGGGATGGGCGAGCCATTATACAATTTCGACAATGTTCGCGACGCGCTGAAGATCGTCATGGACGGCGACGGGCTCGGCCTTTCCAAGCGCCGGATCACGCTGTCGACCAGCGGCGTGGTGCCGATGATGGCCCGCGCGGGGGCGGAGATCGGGGTCAATCTCGCGGTGTCGCTGCACTCGGTGTCGAAAGTGGTCCGCGACGAGATCGTTCCCTTGAACCGCAAGTACGGGATCGAGCAATTGCTCGAGGCCTGCGCCGCTTATCCCGGCGCCAATAATGCGCGCCGGATCACGTTCGAATATGTGATGCTTAAGGACAAGAACGACAGCGACCAGGATGCGCGCGAGCTGGTGCGGCTGATCCGCAAGTACAAGCTTCCAGCCAAGGTCAATTTGATCCCCTTCAACCCTTGGCCGGGCGCGCCTTACGAATGCTCCGAACCCGAGCGCATCCGGGCGTTTTCGAACATCATATTCGAAGCCGGGATTTCGGCACCGGTTCGCACCCCGCGCGGCCGTGACATCGACGCCGCCTGCGGGCAGTTGAAGACCGCTTCGGAACGCAAGCGGCGCGCGTAAGAGGGCTCGGCGTATGGCATTGATCGGCAGGTTGATCGGCAAGCTGCTCAAGCGAGGCAGCATCACCATCATCACGCCCGACGGGGAACGCGCGACCTACGGGCCCGGCGGCGGCAAGGCGCTCACCCTTCGCGTCACCGCTCGCAAAGTGCTGTTCGAGCTGGTCCGCAATCCGCGGCTCGGCCTCGGCGAAGCCTATATGGATGAGCGGCTGATCGTCGAAGACGGCACCATCCTCGACCTGATGGAGCTGATCACCAGCTCCAACCGGTGGGAGGACGGCGCCAAGGGCCGCAAGCTCATCGGCAAGAGCAAGGTCGCCATGCTGAAAGCGCTGTGGCGCCGCAACAAGCCGGCCAAGGCGAGGCGCAACGTCGCCCACCATTACGACGTCGGCAACGAGCTTTACGAAACCTTCCTCGATGATGACCTGCAATATAGCTGCGCTTACTTCACCGACCCCGGCAATAGCCTGGAGCAGGCGCAGGCGGACAAGAAAGCGCATATCGCCGCCAAGCTCGACCTCAAGCCGGGGCAGACGGTGCTCGACATCGGCTGCGGCTGGGGCGGCACGGCGCTCTATTTGCATCGCGTCGCCAAGGTCGACGTGCTCGGCATCACGTTATCCGAAGCGCAGCTCGAAGTGGCTCGAAAGCGGGCGAAGGACGCGGGCGTCGCCGATCATGTGCGGTTCGAGCTGATCGACTACCGCGATGTCGAAGGCCAGTTCGACCGGATCGTGTCGATCGGCATGTTCGAGCACGTCGGCCTCGCCCATTACGAGGAATTTTTCGCCCGGTGCCGCGACCTCTTGAAGCCCGACGGGGTGATGCTGCTGCACACCATCGGTCGGCTCGGATCGTCGTCGGGCGCGGCCGATGCGGTCACCGACAAATATATGTTGCCGGGCTATCATTTGACGTCGCTGGCCCCGGTGTCCGCGGCGAGCGCGAAGACCCGCCTGATCGCCAGCGACGTCGAGATCCTGCGGCTGCACTACGCCTACACGCTGCGCCACTGGCTCGACCGGGTGACCCGGGCGCGCGCCAAGATCGAGGCGATGTACGACGCGCGCTTCTTCCGCATGTGGGAATGTTATCTCGCCGGCGGCATCGTCATGTTCGAGACCGGGTCCGGCTGCAATTACCAGATCCAGTATGTCCGCGACCGCAATGCGCTGCCGATCACACGCGACTATATGTTCGACGAAGAACGGGAACTGCGCGCAGTTGAGGGCGAGTTGCCACGGCGCGAGGTCAAGCGCGCGGTCCAGCGCTCGGCAGGGCCGAGGACCAAGGCGGACGCAAACTAATCCGTCCGGCGCGAGGTTCAGCGCCCCGCTGTAAGCTCCGCGACCAGGTTCGGTGCCGGGTAGATTTTCCTCAGTGCCTCGTCGACTGCCGCCGTGGAGACGACGACCGTACGGTTGATCGTGCCGTCATAACCGTAATTGCCGCCGAGCGAGTTGATGTTGCCGTCGAACGCCGCGCCGATCACAGCGCCCGTTTTGTCGATCACCGGCGATCCCGAATTGCCGCCGATGATGTCGTTGGTGGTGACGAAATCATAGGTTACATTGGGGTCGATTCGAGGCCGATTGGCAATGAAGGCGGGCGGCAGGTCGAACGGCGAAGCACCGGTCGCGCGCTCGAAGGTGCCGCCGAGAACCG
>JBKJYX010000002.1:0-8568 GCA_046715575.1 Sphingomicrobium sp.
AGCCGGCCCTTGGTGGCGGCCAGCTTGTCGGCGGAGCGGGCGACAAGCATCACCTTGGCGCCGAGGTCGAGAAAGAGCTTGGCGGTCGCTTCGCCGATTCCCCCGGTCGCTCCCGTGATGATCGCGACTTTGCCGTCGAGCCGCTGCCTGTGAGTCACACTGTTCATCACTGCCTCTACCGGTAAATTGAAGACCACAATGTTCGACCAGGTCGCGGTGACCCTAGCACGGGCATGGTCATGCGATACTATCGCTGACGCCCTGGCAGCTTTGGTGGAAAGCAGACGTTCGAATCTCGGTTTGAATTTTGATGCGGCGACGGCCGCTCCCCATGCTATGCTCAGCGCCAAGCACGGAGGCGCGCATGACTGGTATTCTCGACAAGTTCCACGTCGAACATAACGTCCACGGGGCGAGGGTCATGACGCGCTCGCTGCAACTCACCGGCGACTGCACCGAAGACGCTGAGATCGATACCGCCATTCGGATGCTCAAGGACGATCTCGACGCCTGCGCGAAAGAGATGAAGCGCCTCGTCAAGGTCAATCGCAGCGGCGCCATGTTCGAGGGCTGGCCGGTCGACGCCTAAACGTCTGCTGTGGGTGGAAAGCGGACGCTGTCGAGGATAGCCAGGCGGTCAACTCGAGGAGGGTGAGCGATTGTTGACGCGTCGCTGGATCCGGGTTTTGGCATTGGCGCTGACGTTTACGGCCGTGGCCGGCGATGTTGCGGGTGCTTCGCAGGCCCCCCGAATACGCAAGCCGATCCCCACCGCTCCGCCGGCAAATTTGCCCCCGCTTCCGCCCGCGGTGATCGACGATACGCTCGCCATCGGCGGCGAAGACATCAAAGCCCGCAAGGTGCGCACGCGGATGACCGTCGAAGTGCTCGTGAATGGCCGCGGCCCCTACCGTTTCCTGGTCGACAGCGGTGCCGACAGTTCGGTCGTCGGTCTGCGCATCGCGCGCGCCTTGCTACTGCCGCTCGGCACCCCGGCAAACCTGCACGGCATGACCTCCAGCAGCCGCGTCGACCGCGTCAGGCTCGACTCGCTGTCACTCGGGCAGAGCACGATCAGGAGCCTGCAGGTTCCGGCGTTGCTGGAACGGGATTTGGGCGGCGAGGGCATGATCGGCATCGACGCGCTCGTCGAGCAGCGCCTGATGATGGATTTCGAGACGCGCGTGATCAAGGTCGAGGACGCACGACTGCCCGCGCCGCGAGTGCTCCCCGGCGACATCGTGGTGACGGCTAAGCGCCGCCGCGGCCAACTGATCCTGACCCAGGTCCGAGCCGCCGGTCTGTCGGTCGAGGCGGTCATCGATACCGGATCGGAAATTTCGATCGGCAATCTCGCTCTTCGTGACCGGCTTATCCGTGGGAACCGGGACAAGTTCGCGACCATCCCCGTGACCGGCGTCACCGGAGTGACGATTAATGTCCAACTGGCGCGTGTCGCCGTGCTTCAACTGGGTTCGGTGACCCTGCGCGATGTGCCGATTGCGTTTGCGGACGTGCCGCCATTCGCGATGTTCGGCCTCGGCAAGGAGCCCGCCTTGCTTCTCGGAACCGACCTGATGGAGACGTTTCGCCGAATATCGCTCGACTTTCGGGCGCGCAAGGTCCGCTTCCAATTGCGCAAATGCGGGTCAACCGGAGTTACCATCAGCACCGAGTCGACGTTCTTCACACGCCTGTCGTCGGGCGAAAATGGCGAAGTGTGTCGAAGGTAGCCGGCACAGCAATCTCGCTATCGGTTCACCAATCAGTTGAGGCGCGGCCTCAAATGGCCCTCATGGGTGGAAAGCGGTCATTCGACGGATCGCTATGGGTTTGTCGCGGATCCTGGGCTAGGTCAGCGCCCATGCATGCCCTTCGCGCAGGTTTTCTCTCGGCTTCGGCCGCCGTCCTCATGTCTGCACCCGCGACCGCGGAGACGCTCCAACCGCTGCGCTTTTTCGAAGGTCGGACGGAGAGCGTCGGCACGATCAAACTTCTCCTGAAGAAGCCATTTAGGAGCCACAGCGTCGGTCGCGGCGTCATCGAGTCCGATGGAAGCCTGTTGCTGGTTCAGCAGGTCGAGGATGAAGGCAGGCCGCCACGCGTGCGGCGCTGGCGAATTCGCCAGATCGGTAGTGGCCGCTATTCCGGCACCATGTCCGAAGCCAGTGGGCCGGTGACCATCGACGAAGTCGGTGACAGTTATCGCTTCCGCTTCAAGATGAACGGCAACTTTGCAGTCGAACAATGGCTGATCCCCCTGCCCGGCGGAATGTCGGCGCGCAACAGCCTGAAGGTCCGCCGGTTCGGCATGACCGTGGGAACCTCCGACGGGACGATCCGCAAAGTCGGCGGCCGCTGATCCTCGCCGGATTATAGTAATTCGTTTAAATTCAACGGGTTGCGCGAACGATGCATCCGGGGTTCATCTCCCTGCGACGAGCCGAGGTTTGCACGCGTTGAACTCCGGCCCACGCATCCGCGCCGGACGTTTAAGTCATTGAGACTATTATTCTGAAAGGATGAGTTATGACCATGATGAAGACAATGATCGTTGGCGGAGCGGCCCTTGCGGCGCTTGCCTCCGCTGCTCCTTCGGCAGCGCAATATGGCTACGGATATGCCAACCCGTACGCCAACACCAACCAGTACGGCTACGCCAACACCAACCAGTACGGCTATAACAACAATGTGACCGCAGTTGCGGCCCAACGGTGCTCGGCTGCGGTTCAGAACCGCCTAGTCCGTCGCACTGGCAACGGCATCGGCGGAATTGTCGGCGCACTGCTCGGCGCCCAGTCCAGCAGCGGGCGCGTGTTGAGCATCACCCAGGTTACCCCGAACCGTAATAGCGTTCGCGTTCGCGGGCTGGCGACCAGCGGCCGCCAGGCCGGTTACGGGGCTTATGGCGTCGGCGCTTATGGTGCGGCCGGCTACGGCTATCAGCCAGACCTGTCGTTCCGGTGCGACGTCGATTATCGCGGCTACGTCCGCAACGTCGACATCAACCGCCGCTAACCGACGGTTGGAATGAACAAGGGAAGCGCCGGGTAACCCCCGGCGCTTCTTTTGTCAGCTCACCAGCCACATTGCTTGCCGCGATTCTGCTGCTCGAGCCAGGCCTGGAGCGGAGCGAAATATTCGAGCATTGGCGTGGCGGTCATCTCGCGGGTGCCGGTGAACGCCTCGAGCGCATCGGGCCACGGCTTGGACGCGCCGGTACGGAGCATCGCATCGAGCCTGCTGCCGACCTGCTTGTTGCCGTAGAAACTGCAGCGGTGGAGCGGGCCCTTCCAGCCGGCGGTGTCGCACGCCGCTTTGTAGAATTGGAACTGGAGGATTCGGGCGAGGAAGTAGCGCGCGTAGGGAACGCTCCCCGGGATGTGATATTTGGCGCCGGCGTCGAAATCGGCTTCGCTGCGCGGCACCGGCGGAACGATCCCCTGATATTGCTGCTTCAGGCCAACCCACGCCTGATTGTAGCCGCCCGGCGGGGTCGAGCCGTCGAAAATTCCCCAGCGGTACTTGTCGACCAGCAGGCCGAACGGGAGGAACGCGACCTTGTCCATCGCCTGGCGCAGGAGCAGGCCGATGTCCTTGTCCGCCGACGGGACCTTGTTGCGGTCGAGCAGGCCGATTTGGACCAGATATTCGGGCGTGACCGAAAGCGCGATGAAGTCGCAGATCGCTTCGTGGAAGCCCTCGTTGGCGCCGTTCAAATAGAGGAAGGGCTGGTCCTTGTAGGCGCGCTGGTAATAATTGTGCCCGAGCTCGTGGTGGATGGTGACGAAATCGTCGCCATTGACCTTGGTGCACATCTTGATCCGCAAATCGTCCTTTTTGTCGAGGTCCCACGCCGAGGCGTGGCAAACGACTTCGCGTCCTGCGGGGCGGGTGATCTGGCTCCGCTCGTAAAAGCTCGCAGGCAGCGGCGCGAGTCCCAAGGATGTGTAGAAACCCTCGCCGATCCTGACCATGTCGGTCGGCGTCTTCTTCGCCGCTTTGAGCAATTCGGTAACGTCATAGCCGACATCGCCGGCACCTTTGGGAGCGACGATGTCATAGATGTTGCCCCATTCCTGCGCCCACATGTTGCCGAGCAGATCGGCGCGGATCGGGCCGGTCGCGGCTTGCACCGAGTCGCCGTATTTCTGGTTGAGCTTGGTCCGCGTGTAGCAATGCAATTGGTCGTAGAGCGGCTTGGTCTCGGCCCACAACCGATCGTACATGGCCGAGAATTCCTGCGGGCTCATGTCATAGTTGGAGCGCCACATCGCGCCGGTGTCGGCGTAACCCAATTCCTTGGCGCCCTGGTTGGCGAGGTCGGCCAGCCGGGCATAGTCGGCGCGCATCGGCCGGCCGACATTCTCGTGCCAGCTTTGCCAGATTTGCTTGAGCTCGGCGGGGTTGCGCAGCGTGCCCATCAGCTCCTCGGCGTCGTCGCCGGTGATGTCCTTGCCGCGGTGGCGCGCGCGGCCCTTGCTGTAGGTCGACTGCAGCCGGGTCGAGATGGTGTTCAGTTCGGCCGCGGCGCCGGGCGTGGTCGGCGCCGCCAGCACCAGCCCGCCGCGCAGGATGTTCAATTTGCGTTGCGTATCGGGGTCGAGCCCGGGAACACGCGCCCATTTGGCCGCTTCGAGCGCATATTGGACGCCCTTTTCCGTGCCGATGGTGCCGAAGTAAGCGGTCAAGGCATCGGTGTCGTCGGTGATGTAGGTCGCATTGACCCAGGCCGCGCGGCCCGAGATCACGCTCAAGTCGAACAGCTCTTTCTCCACGGCGGCAATGAACGCGCGCGCGCCTTCGGGAGTGCGGGCGACAGCCGAGTCAGCAGCGACCGCTGCTCCGGCACTGACGATGGCTTCACCGGCGCTTCCGGCAGGATATTGACTAGTGGAAGGGCCAGTCGCACAGCCCGCAAGAGCGAGCGCGGCAAGCGAAACGGAAGCGGTGAATTTCATGGCGGGCGTCCTCGTCGTCGGGTCGGGAGCAATTTAGCTGATGAGGAAACGGGCGATTTCCTCGCCTAGTTCCACTTTTGTGACCGAGCTCATGTGGGTGCCCGGGACTTCGGCGAACCGAGCATCGGGAAGCGCCTTGGCAAGCTCGGCGGCCGCGCCATTGTCTTCGTCCTCGCTGCCGCACACGACCAGCGTCGGCATGGTGAATGCGTCGAGCCATTCCGGCTCGATGCCGCCAAAACTGGCGAGCACCAGGAGCGCGGCCTCACGGTCGACTTTCATGGTCTTCATGAACTGGATCGCAAGCCAATGCGGGTCGCCGCGCGCGCTGGTGTCGAAATTGGCGATCGCGTCGCGGAAAAATTGCTGGCGCCGGTCCCAGTTCTGCAAGCCGCGCAGGCCCATCCCGGCGAGGACCGCCTTGCCCGGCTTCAGCCCCTCCCCAATCGCCTGCACCGCGGTGCGGGCGCCCAACGAGAAGCCGCCCAAGTCGAAGTCGGCAAGCGCGAGGTGCGCGACCAGTTCGTTCAGGTCGCGGACCAGGATCCCCGGCGGATAAGCGTCGGCATTGTGCGGCTTGGCGCTGAGGCCGTGGGCGCGAAGATCGGGCACGATAACTCGAAACCCGGCGGCGGCGATGCGGTCGACGTGGCCGAAGTTGATCCAGTTCATCTGCGCGTCGGAAAACAGCCCGTGCAGCAGGATCACTGCCCGCCCCTCGCCCTCTTCGTACCAGGCAAGCTCGACTCCGTCGGAGGCGGTCCAGTTGTGCAGCGTGGTGCCCATCAGGCGCGACCGCCGATCATCTGTTCCTCAGCCGCGTGGTCAGTCATTGCGCGCCTCCCGTGACACGCCGTCATTTGCGCGGCTAAGGGGCGGCATGTCCAGCGCTCCTTCGGCCCCAGAGATCGCCCGCGATGCCCGCTGGCTGGCCCAGGCGCTCGACCCCGACACCGGCATCGCTCGCCTGGTCGAAATGACGCCGCAAGCCTATCGCGCAGCCAGCTTCCTCGACGACCGCCTGCTCCAGGGGCCGGTCAACGCCCACGCATTGCCGTTCACCGAGGTTGCGGCCGCGATGTCGGGCGAGGCGCGTAGCGATGCCCGCTGGATTTTCCACATCGGCCACGTCGGCTCGACCCTCATCGCGCGGTTGCTAGGTGAGCTCGATGGGGTGCTGTCGATCCGCGAACCGCGGCTGTTGCGCGATATCACGGGACTGCCCAGCGAGCAGCGCAGCGCGATGGTGCCGGCCATCCAGCGATTGCTGTCGCGTACGTTCGCGGCGGAGGAGATCGCGCTGGTCAAGGCAACCAGCTTCGTCGGCGAGATCGCGGCCGAGCTGGTGCCGCCGGGCGAACGGGCGCTGTTCCTGACCGCCGATCCCCGCCCCTACATCGCGACCATTCTTGCGGGCGAGAACAACCTCAAGGAATTGCACGCTTGGGCCGGCGATCGTGCGCGGCGCGTGGCGGGGCGTGTCCAAAGGCTGGTTCCCTCAAACAGCGCGGCCCAGCTCGCCGCGGTGGCCTGGGCGTGCGAAGCGACCGCGCTCGAAGCCGCCGCCGACGCGATGGCCGACCGGCGCATCCTGTGGGTCAATTTCGACCGGCTGCTCGACGACATGGCCGCGGGGCTCGGCGAGATCGCCGCCTTCTTCGGCTTCGAGGCGCCGGCTGAGCGGGTTCGGGAAATCGTTGGCGGGCCGTTGATGGGCAGCTACTCGAAAGCGCTCGAATTTGATTACAGTCCGTCGCTGCGGAGCCAACTCATCGACCAGGAAATCGCGGCACACGGCAGGGAGATCGAGGATGCCCTTGCCATGATCGAGCGGTCAGCGCAGGAATCGCCGCTCCTCGCCAGGGCCCTGGCGAGGGCCTGAACCGGAGCGTTGCATGTATCGTGTCCTGCCCATCCTGACCGACGACGAGATCGCGCAGTGCCGGAAAATCGCCGAGACGACGCCGTTCGTCGACGGCCGCATCACCAACCCGCACAACATTGCCAAGCAGAACGAGCAGCTGCACGACGCGAGCGCCTATCATACCAGCGCCACGCTCCTCCAGGCGGCCATGGTGAGAAGCGAAGAGCTGCGCAATTTCGTCTTTCCGGCCCAGATCGCGCCGCCGATGATGACCCGCTACAAGCCCGGAATGGCGTATGGCGCGCACTCCGACGCCGCTTTTCTGCAACTCGCGGCGGCGACCATCCGAAGCGATTTGAGCTGCACGATCTTCTTGAGCGATCCCGCAGATTACGAAGGCGGCGCGCTGCACATCCGGCTCGGCGACGCCAGCATCCGCTTCAAGCTACAGCCCGGCGAGGCGATCCTCTATCCGTCGGACACGCTGCACGAAGTCGAGCCGGTGACCAAGGGCGAGCGGCTGGTCGCGATCACCTTCATCCAAAGCCGCATTCAGGACCCGTTCCGCCGCAACCTGTTGTTCGACTTGAACGAAGTCGCCGCGCTCGAGGGATTGAACATGGCGCCGGAGAATTTCGTCAGGCTCCAGCTCGTCCAGAACCAGCTCCTCCGCCACTGGGGCGAAAAGCCTTAGCCACATGTTCCCCTGCGAAGGCAGGGGCCCAGTCCTCAACAAAGAAACTGGGTCCCTGCCTTCGCAGGGACACGCAAATTTACGCTGCTTTCTTGAAATGCTTTCGGCCGAGGAGCTCGGCGATCTGGACGGCGTTGAGGGCCGCGCCTTTCCGCAAATTATCGCTGACGATCCACAGCGACAGCCCGCTGTCGACGGTCGGATCCTCGCGCACCCGGGACACGAAGGTCGCATAGTCGCCGACGCACTCGACCGGCGTCACATAGCCTCCATCCTCATGCTTATCGATCAGCATGATGCCGGGTGCCTCGCGCAGGATGGCCTTGGCCTGGGCAGCGGAAATCTCGTCCTCGAACTCGATGTTGACGGCTTCCGAATGGCCGACGAACACGGGCACCCGGACGCAGGTCGCGGTCAGCTTGATGCCTGAGCCGAGGATCTTCTTGGTCTCGACCACCAGTTTCCATTCCTCGGTGGTCGCGCCGTCGTCCTGGAAATCGCCGCATTGCGGAATCACGTTGAACGCGATCTGCTTGGGAAATTTAACCGGCTCGTTGCCGTCGCCGACGAAGATGTTACGCGATTGCTCGAACAATTCGTCCATGCCGGCCTTTCCCGCGCCCGACACCGACTGGTAGGTCGCCACCACCACGCGCTTGATGGTCGCCGCGTCGTGGAGCGGCTTCAGCGCCACCACCAACTGCGCGGTCGAGCAATTGGGGTTGGCGATGATGTTGCGCTTTGTGTAGCCGGCGATCGCCTCGGGGTTCACCTCGGGCACGATCAGCGGCACGTCGGGGTCCATCCGGTAGAGCGATGAGTTGTCGATCACGGTGCAGCCGGCCGCGGCGGCGCGCGGAACGTGCAGCTTGCTGATGTCCGAGCCGGCGGCGAACAGGGCCATGTCCCAGCCGGCAAAATCGAAATGGTCGAGGTTCTTGACCTTGAGGGTCTCGCCGGATTCGCCGAAATCGACTTCGTCCCCGGTCGAACGGGCGGAGGCGACCGCGGCGACCTCGTCGGCGGGGAATTGCCGCTCGGCGAGGATG
>JBKJYX010000003.1:0-2598 GCA_046715575.1 Sphingomicrobium sp.
CTTATGTCCGTGCCGAATCGAGTCTGTAACGGGGGGTTACTATGTTCGTTTCGATCAAATCAAAATTGCGTATTGTCGCTTTCGGTATTGTTCTGGCGTTTCCCGGTGTTGCTTCCGCCGACACGGCGTCTTGCCTTTCGGAATGCACCAAGGCCTTCGCCGAGTGCAGAAAGGGTGCGGTATCGACCAATGACTTTGCCAACTGTCTGCAACAGCGCAAGGAGTGCATCGAGAGCTGCGGAAACGCGCCCGACTGAGTTGCGCTGCAAGTAGCTTAGTCTTCGGACAGTCCGGTTATGAGGGGGGATGCGTGAACTAGTCCCCCCTCAAATCTCGATTACGGTGACAGTGTACTCGTGCCTTCGCCTTCGTGTGAAAAAACCATTGTCCTACAGCATCCCATTTGGTTCATACTGCGAGTCGCACTGGAACCAAACGGAAGAGACCACCATGGGCAGGCCATCGACGCTGCAGGTCGCTGAGGCGATCATATATTCGGCGCGGAACGGCGAGAGCGACGCCGAGTTCGATGCGCGCCTGGCTGGCCTCCACCGCCTGTCGGACGCCGAGCTCGCCGTCATGGGCATTTTCCCGCCGCCCGAACTCGACAACAAACGCGCGCGGGCCCGAATCCGAGGTCCGCGAGGGCCGGCGTTGCCACGCTTCGCTTCTGGTCCGCGTGGGTATCCAGGTGCCCGAAACTCACGAAACTCACGACCCCCCGGAATCGATCACGGTGACAGTGAATTACAGTGATAAATTACGGTGACAGTGGACAGCTCAGCAATCGCTCCCCGCCGATCCGCAGTTCATCTCCACGGTGTATTGCGACGGGGACCAGCCGGCGTAGCTGGCGAACGCGATGGTGATGACGAAAATGGCAGCTGCGAAGGTCAGGACGCCGACGACCACCGCCCACTGGTCGCGCTCTTCGGGCTCGAGAACGACCGTCTTTTTCACCGCCGGCGGCGGATCGCGGCGGATTCGCGATTTGGCCGGCCCGGGCGACGCCAGGTTCGACGCCGGGTTCGACGCCAAATTGACAGACTGCTTTGCGGTCGGGTGCGGACGAGCCATGGGGGCCATGACTAAAGCGAAGGGATTATCATCCGGTTACGGTGCCGAGCTGCGGCGACAGTGCCCTAGTTCCCGGGCGGCGCGCGACCCCGCCGCCGCCCGGCTGCGCCTGTTAGTGGACCTCTTCGACGTCCACCGTGGTCGTATTGCCCGCGTCGTCGCGAATGTGGACGCTGTCGTATTGGCCCTCTTTGGCTTCGAAGCGGCCCTCGACCGGCTCCCAGCCGCCGTCACCCGCCCCGCCGGGGACGATCTCCAGCATCAGGATGCGGGGATTGATGCCCTGGGGCACCGCCGCTCGCAGGGTGGCGCCGCCGCACCGGCTGTCGAGGAAATATTCGCCGCCGACCCGCAAGGGTTCGGGATCCACGATCGGTTGTAGATCGAGAATGGCCTTCCAATCCTTGAAGCGCTCGTCCGGCTTGCTCTCGCCGCCCGATGCGGTTGCGCTGTCGCTTTGCTGATCCATGATGTGCCTCCTCCGCGCGCTTGGGCGCATGGTTCGCCCTGCTTCGGGCGATCAGACTCGGCGGCTCGAATTATGCGCCTGATCGCGCCAGTCCGCAATTGGTACCGACGCTCAGCACCAGGGCCGGCGCCCGCCGGCGTACCAGCGCGCCAGGCCTTCATCGACCAGCCGGTCGCCGACACTCCGGCCGTCGACCAGCACGATCCTGAGCTTGCGGCCGTAGCTGTCCTTGTCCTGGTCGCGGTCGATGGCCACGAGGCTGACCGCGCCATTGCTGAGCAACTGTTGCAGCCGCCGCGTCGCCGCCTCGCCAAGCCGCGCTTCCTCGGCGCAGCGTGGCGGATGCGTTTCGGGCGCGTCGATGTCGGCGACGCGGATCTTCTCACCGCCGAGCCAGATGGTGTCGCCGTCGACCACGCAATTGGTGCCGCCGCCGGTGTGGCAAGTACCGAAGCTCGCCCGGATTGCCTGGGTGCCCGGGGTCGTCGCGGCTGTCGTCGCGGCCGCCAGCGTCCCGGGAAAGCCAGGCAATCGCAGCGCATCGGCCCAGCCGGCACCAAAAACCGTACCGGCCAGCACCACGCCGGCCCACAGCGGCCAAAACCGCGCCAAGCCGGTGCGCCGGCCGAACCGTCCCCGAACGACGCTGCCGCGCCCCCGCGACCATTGTTTACCTATCACCCCACGCTCACCCGAGACTATATCGTCCCAAAATTTACCGAATTTGCCCTTTCCCGCAACAACCTAGGATGTATTCGCGCCGCGAGCTTTGCGGAGTTATGGAGTTCGCTCGGTGGCGCACATGCAACCCCCAGTGCCGCGCCGCGTTGGCCGAGCGTCCGGAACAGTCCTAAATGCAGGAGGTAGCGACATGCATATTGCCTTGCTTGCGGTAGCCACGGCCGCCGTCTTCCTTCCCACCGCCCCGGCCCAGGCCGAGGTCACGTCCTTCTCCGCCGGCTCGGCGCATTCCGCCCATGGCGTTTCCATCCATCGCGGCGGCGGCCACCGGGACGGCGACCGCCAGAACCGACGCCGGCATCGCCATTCGC
>JBKJYX010000004.1:0-2810 GCA_046715575.1 Sphingomicrobium sp.
GTATGCGCCTTGTTCCACCGTTCCGAGACCCGGGTGAAGGCATCGTATGCCGCCGGCTGCGGGATCACGATCGCGACACTGTGGCGGACCTGAAAGCCGTTGCCGGTAGCCGACACGACCTCGGCGCGGGCCAGTCCCGGCGCCAGCACCAGCGCCAATCCAAAGAGCCACTTCACCGCCATCCTCCCCCAGTTGCGGGCGCAGGATGCCGCGTCGCAAGCTAGCTGTCGAGGATCGCTTCGACCTGCGCCGCGACTTCGTCGACCGACTGCATGCCGTCGACCCGGCGCACCACGCCCCGCTCCTCGTAGTAAGGCAGGATCGGCGCGGTCTTGGCGCGATATTCGGCCATCCGCCGGCGCACCGTCTGCTCATTGTCGTCGGGGCGGTGCTTGAACTCGGTCGAACCGCACACGTCGCACACGCTCGGGTCCAGCGGCAGCTTCAACACGCTGTGGTAGGGCGCGCCGCACCGGCCGCACGTGAAGCGGCCGACGATTCGTTCGACCAAAGCGTCCTCGTCGACGTCGAGCTCGATGACGCGGTCGAGCTGGCGGCCGTGCGCGCCCAGCAGGGCGTCGAGCGATACGGCCTGACCGTATGTCCTGGGATATCCGTCGAAGATCACGCCCTGGGCAATATCGAGGAAGTCGAGGTTCTGACCGATCAGTTGGTTGACGATCACGTCCGAGACCAGCTCGCCGGCCGCCATCACCGCCTTGGCCTCGAGCCCCAGCGGGGTTTCGGCCTTGACCGCCGCGCGCAGCATGTCGCCGGTCGACAGCTGGACCATGCCGCGCTCGGCCTGGAGCCGCGCAGCCTGGGTGCCCTTGCCCGCGCCGGGCGGGCCCAAGAAAATGATGTTCATCGACCGACGCTCGGTGCCAGCCGCCGTGTCAGCGCCGGCGCCCGGTCTTGAGCTTGGCCTTCTTGATGAGGTCGCCGTACTGGTGCGCGATCAGGTGGCTCTGGATCTGCGCCACCGTGTCCATGGTGACGTTGACGACGATCAGCAGGCTGGTCCCGCCGAGGGCGAAATTGAGGCCAACCCCCGAGGCGAGCATCTCCGGAATGAGGCAAATCAACACCAGATAGGCGGCCCCGACGACCGTGATGCGAGTCACCAGATAGTCGAAATAGGCCTCGGTCGCCTTGCCCGGGCGGATGCCGGGAATGAATCCGCCGTGACGCTTCAGATTCTCGGCGGTCTCTTCGCTGTTGAACTGCACCCCCGCGTAGAAGAAGCAGAAGAAAGCGATGCCGGCCGCATACATCGCCAGATACAATGGCGAGCCGTGCTGCAAATAGGTGCTGACGGTAATCAGCCAATCGCCCGAGTCCGGATTGTTGCCGGCGCCGGACATTTGCAACACGGTCAATGGCATCAGCAGCAACGACGAAGCGAAGATCGGCGGGATCACGCCCGAGATATTGACCTTGAGCGGAAGATGGCTGCGCTCCTGCTGCATCGCGCCCCGCGCCGTCTGGCGCTTGGGATATTGGACCAGCACCCGGCGCTGCGCCCGCTCCATGAAGCAGATGAACAGGATCAGCACGACAGTGAGGGCGACGATGCCCACCACGGTCAGCGGATCCATCGTGCCGGTGCGGCCGCCCTCGAGCAGCTGCGCGATGCCCTGGGGCAGCCGCGCGACGATCCCGGCCATGATGATCAGCGAGATGCCGTTGCCGATGCCGCGGCTGGTGATCTGCTCGCCGATCCACATCAGGAACAGGGTGCCTCCGACCAGGCTGATGGTCGCGGCGACGCGGAACAGCATGCCCGGCTCGACCACCGCGCCAATGCCCTGCGTTGCTCCGAGGCTCTCGAGCCCGACCGCGATCCAATAGCCCTGGACCGTCGTCAGCAGCACGGTCAGGTAGCGCGTGTACTGGTTCAGTTTCTTGCGCCCGGCCTCGCCTTCCTTGCGCAGCGCCTGCCACGGCCCGTAGAGCGTCGCCCCGAGCTGCACGACGATCGACGCGGTGATGTACGGCATCACGCCCAGGGCAACGATGCTCATCCGTTCCAGCGCGCCACCGGAGAACGTGTTGAAGACGTCGAGGATGCCGCCGCTCTGCGTCTGGTAGAGCGCGGCCATCGCGGCCGGGTCGATGCCGGGCATCGGCACGAACGACAGCAGCCGGAACAGCACCAGCGCGCCGAGCGTGAACCACAGCCGCCGCTTGAGTTCGGTCGCCTTCGAAAAGCTCGAAAGCGAGATATTCGATGCCAATTGTTCGGCTGCGGATGCCATTGGTGAGTAATCCCCTAAACGCTGCCGTTCATATAGGCCGCGCAACCGTCATTGCGAGTGCGGGAAGACGAAGCGTCAGGCTTTTGCAGCCTTGTCCGACTTCGCCGCCTTGTCGGCCTTCGCGGCCTTGTCAGCCTTCGCCGACTTTGCGGCCTGGTCGACCTTGTCGGCCTTGGCGGCCAGCCGGACTTCGCGCACCTTGCCCTTCTTGGCGGCGGCGAGCTCGGCGGAGTTGCGGGCTTCGACGATCTCGACCGATCCGCCGGCCTTCTCGACCGCTTCGCGCGCGCCCTTCGACACTCCGGCGACCTTGAGGCTGAGCTTGGCCTTCAATTCGCCCTTGCCGAGCAGGCGGACGCCGTCCTTGCCCCCGCGCGCCAGGCCCGCGGCCTTCAATGCATCGTGGTCGAGCGTGCCCTTGGCGTCCAATTTGCCGGCGTCGATCAGCTTCTGGATCGCGCCCAGATTCACCTCGGCATAATCCTTGGCGAAGATGTTGTTGAAGCCGCGTTTGGGCAACCGCATGTGGAGCGGCATCTGGCCGCCTTCGAA
>JBKJYX010000005.1:0-3058 GCA_046715575.1 Sphingomicrobium sp.
GATAATGAGGGTTCGCGCTGCCCCTAGCTCCGTAGTTGCCCAAATGCAAATATAAAGAATTCTTTATATGTTGATTCGGCAGCTTCAGGCCGCCCCGGTTTCGCTCGACAGCAGGCGCGGGTCGACGCCTTGCGACTTGTATGTCGCGGCCCAGCGCTCGTCGGTTGGGGTGTCGAACAGGATCGCCGGATCGCCCTCGGCGGCGAACCAGCCGTGGCGCGTCATCTCCTCTTCGAGCTGCGCTTCGCCCCACCCGGCATAACCCAGCGACGCGACCCATTGCGACGGGCCGCGGCCCTCGGCGATCGCTTTCAAGACATCGATCGTCCCGGTCATCGCGCACAGCTCGCCGTTGTGGCCCATGACGTGCAAAGTGTCCTGCCCGCCCCAGTCGGTCGAGTGGAGGATGAAGCCGCGTCCGGGCTCGACCGGCCCGCCATGGTGGACCGGCGCATCGGGCGCTTCGCCGGGATCGATGCCGAGCTGGTCGAGGAGGCCGCGAAAGCGCAGGCCGGAGCGCTTGTGGCCGATGCCGACGCCGACCGCGCCATTTTCGTCGTGCACACACAAAGCGATCACCGCCCGCTCGAAACGCGGATCGGCCATTCCCGGCATCGCCAGGAGCAGCTTGCCCGAAAGGAACCGCGGCTCGTCCATCGTCGGTTCAACATGGCCTCGCGGCAAAGTCCGGGCAAGGCTTGAGACGGGCCGCCGTCGACCCTATCTGCCGCTCTAGCTCACACGCAGGAGAAAACTTCATGACCATTTCAGTCGGCGACCGCATTCCCGATGTCCCGCTGGCGATCGCCACCCCCGACGGTCCGCAGCCGACCACCAGCGGCGCCTATTTCGCCGGCAAGCGCGTTGCCTTGTTTGCGGTGCCCGGGGCGTTCACCCCGACCTGCTCGGCCCGCCACCTGCCGTCCTACGTCGACAAAGCCGGCGAGTTGAAGGCCAAGGGCATCGATGCGATCGCCGCCATCTCGGTCAACGATGCCTTCGTCATGTCGGCCTGGAACAAGAGCGACGGATCGGCCGACATCACCATGCTCGCCGACGGCAACGGCGACTTCGCCGAGGCGGTCGGGCTGACCATGGACGGAGCCAAGTTCGGCATGGGCAAGCGCAGCCAGCGCTATTCGATGGTGGTCAACGACGGCGTCGTCGAGACACTCAATGTCGAGGCGCCCGGCGAGTATCATGCGTCCAGCGCGGAAACTTTGCTCGAACAAGTCTGAGCCCCGGCCCGCTCCGGGCTCTCCTCACCCCATTGCCGAAACGTGCAACGCTTCCAGGCGTTTACACAACTAGGCACCCCCAATGAGGAGAGTATTGAGATGGCCAGCAACAGCCAGAATAGTCGCAAGCACAGTCGTAAAAGCACGAATAGCGGCAGCTTCGCCGGCGTGATGGACATGGCGCGCGAGCGTCCGGTTGCAACTGCGGCAACTGCCGCCGGCGCCGTCGCCGCCGGCGTGTTCCTGTGGACCAAGCGCAATCAAATCAGCGACCAGCTCAGCCAGCTGAGCGACCAGATCGGTGAGTGGACGGACCAGATGGGCGCCGATCGCTCCAGCCCCGAGCTCGAGACTGTCGGCGGCGACACCAAGATCAGTGCCACCGGAAGCAGCGGCCCCAAGCGCCGCAACCGCGGCACCGCCGGCAGCCCCGTCGCCTAATCGATCGCGGCTTGCCGACACCAAAGGGGCGCCGCTCGGCGCCCCTTTTCTTGCGGCTGTGCTATTTGCCAATTGCGCGGACGGAGATGGGCGCGGCCGTCAGGCGGCGACATAGCCTCCGTCGACCATGTAGATCGACCCATTGCAGTAGGACGCTGCGTCGCTGGCGAGGAAGGCCAGCAAATGTGCGACCTCCGCGTTGGTGCCATAGCGCCGCATCGCAATGGTGGCTTCGACCCCGCCACGCAGGGCCGCGGGATCGTCCGGCGCCAGCTGGTTTTAAAGCGAATCCATCATCCGGTTGTCGATCGGTCCCGGCCCGACCGCGTTGACGCGAATGTTCGACGGGCCAAGCTCCAACGCGGCGGTTTTGACGAGGCCGTACACCGCATGCTTGCTGGCGATGTACGGCGCCATGGCCGGAAAGCCGATGCACCCGGCTATGGACGACAAAGCGACGATCGACCCGCCGCCGCGCGCCTTGAGCGGCGCCACGCAATGCTTCATCGCCAACCAGACGCCGGTGACGTTGGTCCGCATCGTGTCTTCAAATTCCTCGACCGACAGCGCTTCGATCGGCTTGAGCACGCCCTCCGTCCCGGCATTGGCGATGAGGATGTCGAGACCGCCAAAGCGATCGAGCGTGGCCGCGACCACCGCCGCCATGCCCGCCTCATCGGCCGCGTCAGAAAGGCTTCCGCCGACTTCGCCATGGGCCTCCAGCCGGCCCTTGGTGGCGGCCAGCTTGTCGGCGGAGCGGGCGACAAGCATCACCTTGGCGCCGAGGTCGAGAAAGAGTTTCGCGGTCGCTTCGCCAATTCCGCCGGTAGCTCCCGTGATGATCGCCACCTTGTCGTCGAGCCGCTGCTTTTGGACCTCATTGCTCATGATTGCCTCCATCGGACGATTGATAAGTCACGATGTGCGACCAGGTCGCGGCCAACAGCAACAACGCCAGGCCGGCGACGATAATCGCAGCGCTCTTGGCGAGCCACACAGGGGCGCTGGTCCACGCGCCGACCAGCGCCGCATACAAAGTGATGATGACAATGACCGGCGCCCGCTTCGACAAATTGTCCAAGATCCCACCCGCGCGCACCGGCATGTGTATCGCCGCCAGGGCCAATGTCCGCAATGGGTGAAAAGCAGGCATTCACAACGAGGCAGATGCGCCTCCCTAGGGCGATGGCATGGTAATCGCGTTTGGGCACGCTCGCGCTAATCGTGGATCCCTGTTACTGGTGGTTCTCCGAAGTCCATGCGATCGGAAGTTATGATGACACATCATTCGCTATTGCTCATGGTGACTGCGTCTACCCTCGCGCTTGCCGCATGTTCACCCAAGCCTGCCGAAAACTTGGGGCCAACCAACGATGGAT
>JBKJYX010000006.1:0-5239 GCA_046715575.1 Sphingomicrobium sp.
GCCCGGGCGAGGGGGTGAAGTTGAACGGGTCTTCGGCATTGATCCGGCATTCGATCGCGTGGCCGTGGAACTCGATGTCTTCCTGGCGGACCGAAAGCGGCTTGCCATCGGCGATCCGGATCTGTTCGCGGACCAGATCGACCCCGGTGATCGCTTCGGTCACCGGATGCTCGACCTGGAGCCGGGTGTTCATCTCGATGAAATAGAACTCGCCGTTCTCCCACAGGAACTCGATAGTCCCGGCGCCGCGATAGGCCATGTCGGCCATCGCCCTGGCGACGATGTCGCCCATGCGGTCGCGCTCCTCGCGGGTGATCACCGGGGAAGGCGCTTCCTCGAGCACTTTCTGGTGGCGGCGCTGCAGCGAGCAGTCGCGCTCGCCGAGATGGATCGCGTTGCCCTCGCCATCGCCGAATATCTGGAATTCGATGTGGCGCGGATTGCCGAGATATTTCTCGATATAGACGGTGGCGTCGCCGAACGCGGCCTTAGCCTCACTGCCTGCCTGCTGCATCAGCGTTTCCAGGCTGTCCTCGCCGGTGCAGACCTTCATGCCGCGCCCGCCGCCGCCCCATGCGGCCTTGATGATGACGGGTGAGGGGGCCTCCTCGAGCACCTTCTGGTGGCGGCGCTGGAGCGAGCAGTCGCGCTCGCCAAGATGGATCGCTCCGCCGTTGCCGTCGCCGAACACCTGAAATTCGATGTGCCGCGGGTCGGCGTGATACTTTTCGTGGTTGATCGTGTCGTCGCCGAACGCCGAGCGCGCTTCGGAGGCGGCCTGGCTCATCAGGCTTTCGAGCTGGCCTTCGGAGGTGACGACCTTCATGCCGCGCCCGCCGCCGCCCGAGGCCGCCTTGATCAGCACCGGATAGCCGACTTTTTTCGCGATCCTGCGGGCCTCGGCGATGCTGGTGAGGGGGCCGTCGGAGCCGGGCACCAGCGGCAGGCCGAGCTTGGCGGCGGTGCGCTTGGCCTCGATCTTGTCGCCCATGGTGCGGATGTGCTCGGGCTTGGCGCCGACGAAGATGATGTTGTGCAGCTCGACGATCTCCGCGAACTGCGCGTTTTCAGAGAGGAAGCCGTAGCCAGGGTGGATCGCATCGGCGTGCACGACCTCGGCGGCGGAGATGATGTTGGGGATGTTCAAATAGGATTCGGTCGTCGGCGGCGGGCCGATGCAGACGGTTTCGTCGGCCAGCCGCACGTGCATCGCGTCGGCGTCGGCGGTCGAATGAACCGCGACCGTCTTGATGCCCATTTCGTGGCAGGCGCGATGGATTCGCAGCGCGATCTCGCCCCGGTTGGCAATCAGCAGTTTCTTGATCGGCATCAGCCGATGATCACCAGCGGCTGATCGAACTCGACGGGCTGGGCGTCGGCAACCATGATCTTCTTGATCACGCCGCCATTGGGTGCGGTGATCGGGTTCATGACCTTCATCGCCTCGATAATCAGCAGGGTGTCGCCCGCCTTGACCGGCTTGCCGACGGCGATGAACGGATCGCTGCCCGGCTCGGGCGAGAGGAAAGCGGTGCCGACCACCGGCGACTTGACGGTTTCGCCCGAAACCTCCTCGGCGAGCGGGGCGGCGGGCGGTGCCTTGCCACCGGCGGCGGTAGCCTCAGCTGGCGCGGGCGCCGCCGCTGCGGGGGCAAGTGCGCGACCGACTTTGATCCGGCGCTCGCCGTCCGCAACCTCGATCTCGGTCAGCCCGTTCTTCTCCAGCAGCTCGGCGAGCTCCTGCACCAGCTTGGCGTCGATGCGCATCGCCGGTTCCTTGGCTTGCCCTTTTCCGGGTTCCGCCATGCAAAAGTCCCCCTATTGATCCTGGCCCTGCGTTTGCGCTTGGCCGTGGACCTTCCTATCTGCGTTTTGTCAATGACCATCGATGCCCAACAGAGCCTGAAAATCCGAGTCAACGGCGAGCACCGCCGCGTTCCCGGCGGGCTGAGCATATCGCAAATGCTCAGCGAGCTGGGACTCGATCCGCTCCGCGTGGCGGTCGAGCGCAATTTGGCAGTGGTGCCGCGCGCGAGCCTGCCCAATGTGCCGGTCGAGGACGGCGACGCGTTCGAAGTCGTCCATTTTGTCGGAGGCGGTTGAGTGACGGCTCAGCGGGATATCAAAGCCGACACTTGGACCGTCGCGGGCCGGACCTTCACCTCGCGGCTGATCGTCGGCACCGGCAAGTATAAGAGCTTCGAGGAAAATGCCGCCGCGGTCGAGGCGTCGGGGGCCGAGATCGTCACGGTCGCGGTGCGGCGGGTCAACATCGCCGACCCCAAGCAGCCGATGCTGACCGATTTCATCGACCCCAAGAAAGTCACCTATTTGCCCAACACCGCCGGCTGCTTCACTGGCGAGGAAGCGATCCGGACGCTGCGCCTGGCGCGCGAGGCCGGCGGCTGGACCCTGGTCAAGCTGGAGGTGCTGGGCGAGGCCAAGACGCTCTATCCCGACATGGTCGAGACCCTGCGGGCGACCGAGATCCTGGCCAAGGAAGGGTTCGAGCCGATGGTCTACTGCGCCGACGACCCGATCGCGGCGCGGCGGTTGGAGGATGTGGGCGCGGTGGCGATCATGCCCTTGGGCGCGCCGATCGGTTCGGGCCTGGGCTTGCAGAATCTCGTCACCATCCGGCTGATCGTCGAGGGCGCGCAGGTGCCGGTGCTGGTCGACGCCGGAGTCGGCACCGCCAGCGACGCGGCCGAGGCGATGGAGCTGGGCTGCGACGGCGTGCTGATGAACACCGCGATCGCCGAAGCCAAGGACCCGGTGCTGATGGCCCGGGCGATGAAGGCGGCGGTCGAAGCGGGGCGCCTCGCCTATCTCGCCGGCCGCATGCAGAAGCGGCTTTACGCCGACCCGTCGAGCCCGCTGGCGGGGATTATCTGATCCGGGCGACCAACTGAGGCCGTCTGTGATGAAACGAGCAACCGGCAGTCTTCCGCCCTCGTTTTACTCCGGCAACCATGAAGGAGAATCGCAATGGGTGAGTTCAAGGAAAAAGCCAAAGGCGAAGCCAATGAAGCCATCGGCAATCTGAAGCAGGAATCGGACAATCCCGAGACTCGTGCCGAAGGCCGCGATCAGGAAACCAAGGGCGAATTTCAAAAGGTCGAGGGCGAAGTCGAAGGCGCGCTCGGCGACGATATCTAAGCGCCACTCAGATTGACCATCGAGGCCGCTTTGGGAAGCCGGGGCGGCCTTTTTCGAGTCCGGACAAGGCTTTTTCGAGTCCGGAAAAGGAACGCGCATCGACAACCAAAGGTTTTAGCCGTCGGAGGCGGTGATGAACGACTTCGCCGAGCTTCGCGAGCGGATGGTCGAGCGGCAGATCGCCGCGCGGGGGATTCGCGATCCGGTGCTGTTGGACGCGCTGCGAAGCGTGCCGCGCGAGGAGTTCGTCGCGTCCGAATATGGCCGGCAAGCCTATGGCGATTTCCCGCTGCCGATCGAGGCGGGACAGACCATTTCCCAGCCGTACATCGTCGCGCTGATGATCGAGGCGGCACGAATCGGGCCTGGCGACCGCGTGCTCGAGGTCGGGGCGGGCTCGGGCTACGCGGCGGCGGTGATAAGCCGCGTCGCCGCGGAGGTGATCGCGATCGAGCGCAAGCCCGAACTGGTCGCTGTGGCGCGCGAGCGGATGGTGCGGCTCGGTTATGCGAACGTCACCATCGTCGAGGGCGATGGCACGCGCGGCTGGAGCGACGGCGCGCCTTATGACGCGATCCTCGCCGCCGCCTGCGGCAGCCATGTCCCGCAACCGTTGATCGACCAGCTGACGCCTGGCGGGCGGCTGGTGATGCCGGTCGGCGGCCGCGCCTGGGTGCAGCAACTGGTCAAGCTGACCAAGCATTCGGATGGCCGGATTGAGCGCGAGAGCCTCGGCGAGGTGCGCTTCGTGCCGCTGATCGGCGAGGACGGATGGACCGATGGTGAGCACTGACCATCACCCGGAGAATTGTGTCGAAGAGGGAATGAGACGCGTCCATTTGGGCGCTAGTTTTGCTCTAAGAGCTTGTTCGGATTATAGTAATTCGTCCGAAATGGGGTCAACTCCATTGAAATCAGCAACTAGCGTAGTATGTTGATTGTTGGAAGAGAATAAACACGAGATTAAGGGAATTATAGATGCAATTCCTGATGAATAAAATAGTAGAAAAACACTTTCCCAGAAGAGAGACTGTTCTACTTAGATTTAATAAGCTCGATTCACAAATCGCACGCAATTGGTCGAAATCAAAGACTAAAGATATGTTTGACGATAAAGATTAGATTTATGCTCTGCTTTGACGGAGTTTCGAGATCGTCGTCTGATTGCTGATTTGCTCGACGTCGGTTTTCAAATGCAGCAGGCGGATGCCTTTCCGCTCAAGCGCCCGGTCGAGGGCAGGGGCGAAGTCCGCGGTTTTCTCTACCGTCTCCGCCCAGCCGCCGTAAGCGCGGGCCATCGCCGCAAAATCCGGGTTGGCCAAGTCGGTGCCCGAGACCCGCTTCGGATAATCCCGCTCCTGGTGCATGCGGATCGTGCCGTAGCTGCCGTTGTCGACCAGGATCACCAGCAGATCGAGCCCTCGAGCGGCCGCCGTTGCCAGCTCCTGGCCATTCATCAGGAAATCGCCGTCGCCGGACACGCACACCACCGGCCGATCCTTGAACCGTAGCGCCGCGGCGACGGACGCCGGCAATCCATAACCCATCGTCCCGCTGGTCGGCGCAAGCTGGGTCGGCATCACCCCGTAGCGCCAGTAACGGTGCCACCAGCCCGAGAAATTGCCTGCTCCGTTGCACACGATCGAGTTCTCCGGCAGCCGATCACGCATCGCCTTGACGCACGGGCCGAGGTCTAGCTTGACGCCCTTTCGTGGGCTTGGCTCGCTCCATTCCAGCCATTGCTTGTGCGCTTCCTCGCCGGCGCTGAAACGGACCAGGTCGGGGTCGCGCCAATCGGCGATCATCTCGGCGAACTCGCCCATGTCGGCGCAGATCGGCAGGTCGGCGTGGTAGACGCGGCCAAGCTCGTTGGGGTCGGGGTGGACGTTGACCAGGGTCTGGCCGGGATGGTCGGGGGTGACGAGCTTGTAGCCGTCGGTAGTCGCTTCGCCGAGGCGCGGGCCGGCAACCAGCAACAGGTCGGCGTCGCGGATGCGCTGCTGGAGCTTGGGGTTGGGGCCGTAACCGAGCTGGCCGGCATAGACGCCGCACGTGTTGCAGATCGCGTCCTGGCGGCGGA
>JBKJYX010000007.1:0-9319 GCA_046715575.1 Sphingomicrobium sp.
GGCGACAGAGAGACCCTCGAGCTGTTCCGAATGGCCAAGCGTGGCGTCGTGCTGCTCCCGCCCAAGGGCCGCCTGTCGCTGATCCACGTCGACGATCTGGCGCGCTTGCTCCTGGCGCTGGCCGAGCCGGGCGCCCCGAGCGGTCTGATCGTCGAACCCGACGATGGCCACGGCGGCTGGAGCCACAAGGAGCTGGCCCAGGCGCTTGGCACGGCCGTCGGCCGGCGCGGCATCAGCGTTTCGGTCCCGGCAAGCCTGATGAAACTCGGCGCAAGGGCCGACCGGTTGCTGCGCGGCGACAAAGCCAAGTTGACCGCCGACCGAGCCGCTTATTTCTCCCACCCCGATTGGGTCTCGAATTCAGGCCTCTCACTGCAACCGGAGCTATGGCAGCCGGAAATCAGAACCGACCAGGGTCTCGCTGCAACTGCGGCCTGGTACCAGGCTCAAGGCTGGCTCTAGCGCCCGCAGGCCCGCTTTCGCCGCTCAGCCCGCTGGAATGACGATCACGTCCCAATGCTCCTCGAGCAGGCTGAACCGCTTGGCTTCTTCCGCTTCGAGCTTCTTTTGATCGGGGTAAAGCCGCGCCTTTACAGCTTCCGAAGACTTGTCGAACGCCCCGCCGACGACGACCGCTGCGGAAGGATCGTGGAAGGTGATCGTCACCCGCAAATCCCAGCGCTGATTGCCGGCCATATGCGTAAACGGCTCTTCGGTTTGGATGGCTGTGATGAAGCCTTGCTTCTGCAACTCTACGAGGATCGGCTGGTGGTTGAGCTTGTAGAGTCGAATGAACTCGCCCGCGCTGCCCCACTTGATGCGGTAGTAATATTCTACAGTGACCGGCTCCGCCGCCGCGACCGACTGTGCCGCGGATTCAGTCGCGAAGGCCGCAAGCGCCAAGGCGAACGCCAATAAACTCTTCATTGCAGTTCCCCCAGTCCTTGCTGTCCAGGTTAGCAGCGTCGCCGACCACCCTCAATGTCCGCTCTTCCATGCGATCCTCGTCCGCCCAGCCACCGCCCCATTCGCGCCCCATTGCGTTGCGAAAGCCATGGCCCAGCCCTAGGGACCGCCAGATGACCGACCGCGACGAAAATGCTGCCAAGATCCAGACGCTGATCGAGCCGTACAACAAGAAGGGCGTCGCGGTGACCGAGGCCACGCGCTTCGCGCAGGACCTCGAATGGGACAGCCTGACGGTGATGGACTTCGTCGCCTCGGTCGAGGACGAGTTCGACATCTTGATCAGCATGAACCGCGCTGCCGAGATCGAGACCGTCGAGCAGCTAATCGACGCGGTCGGCCAGCTGCAGGGCGAGCGGTGAGCGACCTTTTCTCGAAGTTCGACCCGATCATCGAGCAGCGCAGGGCCCTGCTCGAGGCCGGGATGACCGACCCGTTCAACCTGGTCATGGAGCGGGTCGAGAGCCCGACCGTCGCGATCTGCAACGGCAAGCGCACGATCCTGCTCGGCACCTACAATTACATGGGCATGACCTTCGACCCCGACGTGATCGCGGCGGGCAAGACAGCGTTGGACGAGTTCGGCTCGGGGACCACCGGCAGTCGGGTGCTCAACGGGACCTATTCGGGGCACCGGGCCTGCGAGGAAGCGCTCAAGGACTTCTACGCGATGGACCATGCGATGGTCTTTTCGACCGGCTACCAGGCCAATCTCGGGATCATTTCGACGCTGGCCGGCAAGGAGGACTATATCGTCCTCGACATCGACAGCCACGCGTCGATCTACGACGGCTGCGCGCTCGGCAACGCCCAGATCGTGCCGTTCCGCCACAATGACATCGAAGCGATGGAAAAACGGCTCAAGCGGATTCCCGAGGGAGCCGGCAAGCTGGTCGTGCTGGAAGGCGTCTATTCGATGCTCGGCGATGTCGCGCCGCTGACCGAGATGGTCCGCGTGGCCAAGGAAAACGGCGCCATGGTGCTAGTCGACGAAGCCCATTCGATGGGCTTCATCGGCGACAACGGCCGCGGTGTCGCCGAAGCCCAGGGCGTGATCGACGACGTCGACTTCATCATCGGGACATTCTCCAAGTCGGTCGGAACGGTCGGCGGCTTCTGCGTTTCCAACCACCCCAAGTTCGAGATCTTGCGGCTGGTGTGCCGGCCCTATGTGTTCACCGCTTCGCTGCCGCCGTCGGTGGTTGCGACCGCGGCGACCTCGATCCGCAAGCTGATGAATTCCGCCGACAAGCGCGCCCATCTGTGGGAGAATTCGAAGCGCCTGCACGCGGGGCTCAAGCAGCTCGGGTTCAAGCTTGGCACCGACGAGCCGCAAGCGGCGATCATCGCCGTCCTAATGCCCGATCTCGAAACCGGGGCGGCGATGTGGGAGGCGCTTCTCAACGAAGGACTTTACGTCAATCTCGCGAGGCCCCCGGCGACGCCTGCGGGCATGACTTTGCTTCGCTGCTCATTATGCTCCGAACACAGCAGCGAACAGGTCGGCGAGATCCTCGACATGTTCGCGCGCGCCGGCAAAGTCGTCGGCGCGATCAGCTGAGCGCCATCCATTTGTGAAATAAAACCCGTTCCAACAATGGAACGACTGATGTAAAAGCAGACTGCGTCCAGGCTCGGGAGACGCTGACAGGGGGCGTTCGCACGCTTCCTGCGGGAGGGCTGGGCCATGACGATCTGCAACGCAATTCTGACTCCGATCGTGATGATCGTTCATCTGGTCGTCGCGATCCTTCGCCTAATTGTTGAAACGGTCTGCAACTGGGTGACGACCACGATCACGGTGATCGAGGAGATCGCCAAGACTGTATGCAGCTGGCTGCCGTGGCCGCTCGACAAGATCTGCGACGTGGTCAGGAAGCTGATCGCAGTCGTGAAAACGATCGTCGAGTGGGTTTGCGAGAACGTTCTCAAGACCATTGTCGACTTGGTCGAGCTGATCTTCGAATATGTGATCTTCATCCTGCACTGGGTGTGCTGGATCATCGACTGGATCCTGTTCCGATGGTTGGCACTGCTGCTTTGCGTCCTTGGGGTCGAGCTCAAGAAATGCATCCCGGTGTGCCTGACCATCCTCAGCGACCCCGAGAGCGGGCCGGTCATCACCGTCGAAAAAGCGAAGGAACTCGTCGATGCTTCGAACAAGTTGCTTAAGCAGTGCAGGCTCACCCTCGAGGTCGGCAGCATCCGGATCATCGACAAGCCGGATCTGATCCACAACGTCCCGACGGGCGCGGGCCATATCTTCAATTGGGCGTTCGGCTGGTTCTCGAGCAATGTATGCGATTGCTGCAGCGGCGTGACCATCTATTTCGTTCGCACGCTCAACAGCGGAGCGCGCGGTCACGCCGTTCCCGGAACCAGCTACATCCTCGTCGCCGTCGATGCGCTGATCGACGACGCCACCATCGTGCACGAAATCGGCCATCTCGCGGACCTCTGGGCGCATGATTCGGAGCTTGGCAACGTCATGTCCGTGTGGGACGGGACGGCGCGGACCAAGCTCCGCAAGTTCCAATGCTGCATGATAGGGTCGTCGCGGTTTTCGCGCAGCTGCGGCCACCGGGGGTGATTGAGGAGCAGTCGGTGGCAGCGTTGGGCGAATGCCCCGACTAAGCCTAGAGCCGGGGCGGCGGTGAATGTCGTAACGGCAGGACGAGCCACAAACCGCATCACTTGAAGAGTTCTCAAGGAACCTTTGCCTTTCACCCGTGGCGCTAGGCGTCTAGACTGGCGCGATGACGCCAACCGGGGAGGAACTGCATTTCGATTGGCGCCGCGGAGGTGCGGCCGCTGGGGGGTTGATCGCGGCCCTCGTCCTCCTCGCCATGGTGTTCCTGGTCGCCTTCTCCAACCGGGCTCGCGAACGCGCGCTCGAGGCTGAGCGCCGGGCCTATAATGTCGCGCTGGTTGTCCGCAGCGTCGATTCCAGCATGTCGCGCTCAGAAGCCGCGCTCGGCCGCTTCGTCCTCGACGAGGAAGTCCGGACCAGCGGCAATATCTATTACAGCCAGTGGCGCCTCGCCGGTCGCCAGATCAGCGATCTCGAGCGGCTGGTGCGCGACAGCCCCGAACAGCGGCAGCGAGTGGCGGAGCTTCAAATGCTCTATGCCCAGCGCTCGGCGGAACTGGCGATGGCGGCGCGTGCAGCGGCGGCCAAACAGGGCCAGGGGGGCACCTCATATTATTATTTGGCAGGCAAGTCGCCGTCGGGTCCGGCGGTCACTCGCAAGCTCGACGAAATCGCGGCCAGCGAACGCCGATCGCTGCGCGTCCGCATCGAGCAAAGCCAGCTCTTCTCCGCCCAGGCGGACCGCCTCACCGATGTCCTGAGCTGGCTCGGCATCGTCGTCGGGCTGGGCGCGATCTTCCTCGGCCTGGTCGCGATCCAGGCGGTTCGCCAGAATGCCGCGGCTCGCCGGCAGGCCGAGTCCCAGTCCGAGCGCGCCGAAGCTCTCGAGCAAGCGGTGGCGGAGCGCACGCAAGAGCTGCAGACGGCCAACGAGGCGCTGCGCGCCGAAGCTGTCGAGCGCCAGCTGGCGGAAGCACAGCTGCGGCAGGTGCAGAAGATGGAGGCGGTGGGCCAGCTTACCGGCGGCATCGCGCACGACTTCAACAACATGCTCGCGGTGGTCGTCGGCGGCATCGATCTTGCCCGCCGCAGGCTCAACGGGCCCAAGCGCGAGGTGATGGCCCACCTCACCAACGCGATGGAAGGCGCCACGCGCGCCGCCGCGCTGACCCGGCGACTATTGTCATTTGCCCGCTCCGAGCCCCTGCTCCCCGAAAAACTCGACAGCGGCTCACTCGTCGCCGGCATGTCGGACCTGCTCGACCGCACGCTCGGCGAGCGCATCCAGGTCGAGGTCGATCTCGCCCCGGACACCTGGCCGACCTATGCCGACCCCCACCAGCTCGAGAATGCGATCATCAACCTGGCGGTGAATGCGCGCGATGCGATGGACGGCACCGGGATGATGCGCATCAGCACGTCGAATGTGACGCTCCAGGCCAATGAAGTCGGCGACGTCCGCCCCGGCGAATATGTCCGGATCAGCGTCAGCGACACCGGCTGCGGCATGACCGACGAGGTGCTCGAGCGGGCATTCGAGCCGTTCTTCACCACCAAGCCGGTCGGCAAAGGCACCGGGCTGGGATTGAGCCAGATCTTCGGTTTCGCGCACCAGTCGGGCGGCGAAGTCGGCATCGAAAGCCAGCTCGGCAATGGAACCGTGGTTTCGATCTACTTGCCCCGCAGCGAGTCCGCCGCGGCGGCGGTCCGCCTGCACCCGGCGGTCCAGCGCACCGAGGGCGAAGCGCATGTGCCGGGAGCGCGCATCCTGCTGGTCGAGGATGATCCCAGGGTTCGCTCCGCGACCGTCGATGCGCTTGAGGATTTGAATTACGAGCCGGTCGCCTGCTCGAGCGGCGCGGAAGCCATCAAGCTGTTCGAAAGCCAGGAGTTCGACCTCGTCGTCAGCGACGTCATCATGCCGGAAATGACCGGCCCCGAGCTCATCCGGCACCTAAAGGCCACCCACGACAACTTCGCGGTGCTGTTCGTCACCGGCTATGTCGGCGACGGCGAGACCGATCATCTGGTGGGGTACGAGCTGCTCCGCAAGCCGTTCACCGTCGGGGCCCTTGCCAATGCGGTTTCGTCGGCGCTGTCGAGGCCGGCTAGCGCACCGCTCCGGACCTCAGGAGGCGCGGCAAGAGGCTGATTGCCGCGAGCAATGGCCAGCGCCGCTGCCACGGCTTGATCTCAATCCGCGTGCCGGCGTGCCGGTTGATCTTCCACGCAATGTAGTCGACCCCGCCGGCGAACGTCGCGCTGGCTTTGGCGAGGCGCAGCACCGACAGCGCCTTGCCCTCCAGCCTCCTGCGGGTCCAGCCACCGCCATCGCCCGTACCCGCCGGAATTGCGGCCATCGCTGGCAACGAGAAGCGCCGGTAGCGCGCGACATCGGCACCCACGACCGATCCGGCCCGCCCCGCTTGCTCGGCGCGAAGCTCCGCCGAATAGGTCAGCGCAAAGGCCCGGCGCCACCGATCGAGCGGCATTTCGGCATCCAGGCTGCCCGCCGCGGCAAGCAAGGTCGGCGCGGCGCGGGAAATCGCGTCGATCGCCACCTGCCGCGCGCGATCGTCGGCCGCCCACGCCAGCCGCGACGGCTGCGCGAATCGCGCCCAAACCGACACGCTGCGTGTTTCCGGTCCGTTGAGCCGGTGAAAATCCGCCTCGCTGAGCACTGCATATTTTGCGGTCAGGCCGTCCTTTTCAAAGTGGAACACGTTGGGAGGGAGCAGGCGGTTGGCGACGCTAAGCCAGCGGCGGTCGTAGGCGCCGCGATAGTCGGAGACGATCAGGTAGAAGTCGAGCATCAACCCTTCGAACTGCTCTTCGCGCAGGCACGAGCCGTAGAACAGCACCGCCCGCGACGCGGCGCCATGCTGGGCGGCGATCGCGGCGGCGAGCTTCGCAACCCGCGGATCGACGGGCATCGCCAGTTCCGCCGCAACCAGCTGTTTGAGGTCATCCATCGGCCCGCGCCCCAGCCCTCAGGCGGCAATGCGGACGAACGACAACGGGTGCGCGAGCTTGAGGAAAATCGGGCGGCCGATCTCGGCACGGAAGGTTTCGCCGTCGAGAATTACCTTCGAGCTCTCGCCCTCGATGCTGATTTCATCGCTTTCCTCGAAATGGACGCCGCGCATCTTCGAATGGCCGAGCTTGCCGACCAGGGTCGCGAAAAAGGCCCGCAACACCGAGGCCGGCCGCTGTTCGATCGCCACCAGCCTCAGCGCTCCGCGCGGGCGGCCGATAATCTCACCGGACAGCAAGAGCTTGTCGAGGGTCGTCACCGCCAACAGCGAAAAGCGGCCGGACAGGCTCTGGCTCTTGCGCCACGACACCGCGATCGGGCTGGGATGCGGCGGCAGGAAGCTCGACTTCAACCTCAGGAATAGCTGAGCGAGCAGGGCCACAGCCGTAATCGCATGGCTCAAGCCGTTGGGAAGCCCGAGCGGATAGATCTTCTCGCGGCAGTAAAGCATCGTGTCGGCCAGGCCGGCACCGCCAAGGAACATGCCGATCACCGGCATTTGATCCCCCGCACCGCAGCGCAGCGCAATCAGCTCGCGCGCGACGATGTGCGGGCTCAAGTCGGCCTGGGCGATCTCCAGCAGCTTGCCGAGCGCGACAATCGGGTCGCCCTGCGATCCGAGATCGAGCGCGATAAGATTAGTCTTACCGCTCGGCAGCACCGCGACCGGCGGCGGGTCGTCGCCGAAATGGCCGCCGTTGTAGAGCTCGGTCAGCGCCGCCTGGACGGTGCCGTCGCCGCCATTGATGACCAGCACCTTGGGCCGCACCTGGGCGATGGTCCTGAGCGCCTCGCCGACCTGGTCGGCTTGCTCCACCTCATAATGGAAAATGTCCGGATGATCAGCGCAAAAGGCGCGGATCCGCGGAAGTTGAGCGAGATTCCCGGTCGACTTTGGATTTGAAAGCAGTGCGATCCGGGTCCGCGCCATCAGCCGTTCACTGGACCGATCGAGAGGCCGCGCCGATACTGCAGCAATACGGCGACCTGTCGCGGAGCGCTTCCGACGTGGACCGAGGTCTTGCCGAAAGACGGCCGCATGTTGGTGATCGACAGCCTCGGATTGCCCGAATAACCGCCGCCATCGCTGGCGTCCTTGTCGCCATTGCCGTTGACGTCGTGGTGGACGGCAACCGCATATTGGCCCTCCCCGGGCACCGCGATGCAGATGTCCATCGGCGCCGTCGAGCGTACCGGCACCACGACCTTGCCCAGCTTGCCGCGTTTGGCGAGGTAACCGCGCGCCGCATAGAGCGCGACCTTGACCGTCCCGCTGGGCTTCCTGAAGCCGCTCACCCGGACCACCATCGAAGGCTTGCCGGACAGGCACGCTCCGGCGTCCGACCCGATGATCGCGGCCGGCGCGGCCGTAGCCGTCGTCACGAGCAGGAGAGCAACCAGCAGCAGAAGCGATTTCGACATGATTTTACCAACCGTTTGTTCTAGGTACACAAAGACGGCGCGCCTTCGCCGCGAAGGGTAGAGCCGCCCGTGTTGCAATCTCGGCTCGCTTTGCGGCCAAATCATGGTGTTGGGACGACCAAAACTTGGGCCGCCTATCTTTAATCGACCGCTACCTGGCGCGGACCATCGCGGTCCCCTTGCTCGGCACGCTGATCCTCGCGGCCATGCTCCTGGTGCTCGACAAGATGCTGCGCTTGTTCGATTTCGTGGTCACTGCCGGCGGTCCGGTCAGCGTCGTCTGGCGCATGCTCGCCAATTTGCTCCCGGAATATTTCTCGCTCGGCATCCCGATCGGCCTGATGCTCGGCATCCTGCTCGCCTTCCGCAAGCTCGCTCTATCCTCGGAACTCGACGCCCTGCGAGGGATCGGCATTGGCTTCGGGCGCCTGCTGCGCGTGCCCTATTTCTACGCGGCCGCGCTGATGCTGCTCAACATCGCCATCGTCGGCTATATCGAGCCCTATTCGCGCTATCGTTACGAAGGGCTGCGCTTCGATTTGCGCTCCGGCGCGCTTGGCGCATCGATCAAGGTCGGGGAATTCAACCGCCTGGGCAAGCGGCTGACCCTCAGGATCGACAGCAGCGAGGATCGGGGCACCCGGTTGCGAGGGATTTTCGTGCAAGTCGACGACCGCTCAGGAATGTCGGTCGTCGCGACCGCGGATGCCGGCCGCTTCCTGTCGACGGACGACCCCGACACGATCCTGTTCCGCTTGCGCAAGGGCCGCCTGATCCAGCAGTCGCCCAAGTTTCCGGCGCCGCGGACATTGTCGTTCGAAAGCTACGACCTGCCGATCAACCTGCCGGTCGTCGACCGCTTCCGGAGCCGCGGCCACGAGCACCAGGAACTCACGTTCAACGAGCTCTTCCGCGAATCCTATGGCGGAGGCTCGACGGGTAAGGACCGTCTCGCCGCCGAAGCCAATCTCCACTTCCGGCTGGTCGAAGTGGTGATGATGTTGATGCTGCCGCTGTTGGCGGTCGCGCTCGCCGTGCCGCCCAAGCGAAGCTCATCCGCGCTCGGGATTTTCATCGGCATCGTGATCGTGGTCGCCTACCACAAGGTCAACCAATACGCCGAGCAGGCCGGCGCCCAGGGACGGATCGAACCGGTGATCGCGCTGTGGGTGCCGCTCGTCCTGCTTTCGGCGCTGATCTGGTGGATGTACCACGTGCTCGCGCACAAACCCGGCGGCCAGCCGATTGGCGCCCTCGAACGGGCGTTCGCCAAGGTCGGCCGCACCGTGCGGTCGCTCCTGCCCCAG
>JBKJYX010000008.1:0-3378 GCA_046715575.1 Sphingomicrobium sp.
ATTTCTACGACTACATCGCCAAATGGCTGAATACCGGCTACGCGCCGGTCACCGCGCTCAAGTAGCGGCCGGGATTTGGCTGTCATCCCGGCCAGCGCGCTTGCGAGCTGATCCGGGATGACCGCCCCGCTTATGCCGCCACGGCATCGGCCGGGCAGACCGCGTCGATCCGCGCCAGGTCCTCCGCGCTCAGCGCGAGCGAGGCCGCGGCGGCATTCTCGCGCAGATGCTTGCGGCTCTTGCTCGACGGGATCGGGATCACCGCGCCGCCCTTGCGGCCGCTCTGGGCGATCACCCAGGCCAAAGCCAAAGTGGCGACGGCGACGTCTTTTTCCTTCGCGATGCGCTCGAGGTTGCCGACGATGGCGAGGTTGTGTTCCAGATTGCCCTTGGTGTAGCGGCTGTCCTTGGCGCGGCGGTCGTCCTTGGCGACGCCCGATGCGGCGTCGAACAGCCCGGCGAGGATGCCGCGCCCGAGCGGGGCGAAAGCCATGAAGGCCATGCCGTGTGTCTTGCAGGCAGCGAGCAGCTCGTCCTCCGGCTCGCGCACGAACAGCGAATACTCGTCCTGCAGCGCGATGACCGGATGCACCTTCCAGGCGCGCGCGAGCAGCTCCGGTGTGGCGTCCTTGGAGATGGCGATGTGGCGGGTCTTTCCTTCCTTCACCATCTGCGCCATGCCGCCGACCTGTTCCTCGACCGGCAGGTTCGGGTCCACACGTGAAATGCAGATCGCGTCCAGGCAGTCGATGCCGAGCCGCTGCAGCCCGCCTTCGGTGGAGGCGCGGATATGCTCCGGCGTTCCGGCGACCTGCTTGCCGTCCTTGTGCACGGTGCCGAGCTTGGAATGGATCACCACCTGATCGCGCCGGCCCTTGATCGCCTTGCCGATCAGCTCCTGGTTATGCCCCTCGCCGTAGTTGGAGGAGGTGTCGAGCAGGTTGATGCCGAGCGCGACCGCCTCATGGATGGTGGCGATGCATTCGGCGTCGTCCTGCGCGCCATAGCAGCCCGACATGCTCATGCAGCCGAGCCCGATCGGGGACACCAACAGGCCGGTCGGGCCGAATTTGACGCGGTTCATGGGCATCCTCGCCGGTCGCCGGGGCAGGGGTGGATTTCGCGCCGGAAGTATGATTCAACGACCGCGGAAAAGCAAAGCCGGCAAGGCTTTTACTCCCGTCAGTCGCGGTCTTGGGGCGTCGCCAAGTGGTAAGGCAGTGGATTTTGATTCCACCATACGGAGGTTCGAATCCTCCCGCCCCAGCCACCGACTAAGATATTGATATTACAGTGTAAATATCGATTTCGGTGGCTCGAATTTCGCGTGGCTTTGCGCCACTTTCTTGAGGTGGAACGGAAGTCAATTTGCAGCAGAGACGTTTTCTCGCGTGATCTCACCGACAGCGGTAGCGAATATCTCGCGGCGGGCATTCCGTGGTTGACTCTTTAACGCGTTGAATCGGCGATGCAGAACTGGAAGCGACGATGATTGCGCGCTGCAAGTTACCGAACTGATGATTTGTTCTCAACGAAAGCCGAGCAGTGCTCGCTGCTCAGTCCAGTCGGCGGGTAGATGTGCTGTCAGCCGCATCAATTTCATGGCATTGAGTTGTAGCGGCTGCCGACCATTGACGATCGCTGTGGTGATGTCAGGTGCGAGCCAAGGAAGGCGCAGCAGAGCATAAAGGTACCCGGCGCTTACCCGCTCCGCACGCGCGATGTCATGCACGGTGAGCTTCGAGTTCTCAGCGAGCCGTGCCTGGATGTCATGAGCGCGAGCGACAATTTTCAGCAAGCTCAGATCGATGGACGCATCGTCATTGGAATTGTCCACCAGCATTTTCATTTCGCGACCGACACGCTTTAGGCGCACCGGCGCCATCAAGGTCACAACTTGATCGGATGGGTTGGTCGGCTTTCGGTCCTTGATGGTTAGATCAATCGATGGTGCGGTAAGGACGTCAGCAAGGCAGCTTTGAGACACGTCGATTCTGATGCAATCAGGCTTAATCTCGACGCGACAGACCAGGGCCATCAGTATTGCCTTGATCATCTCTGGTCTTTGGGGATCGAGTTCGCCGGCTATCTGTTGTGCGCGCTCAATCAATCGCCCCTGTCCGATATTCTGGTCGACCTCACTGCCAATGGCGTCGAGGATTTCTCCACGGTTGGTAAGAAACGTGCGAAGCCTGTCGATCACCACCGTTTCGAGGTTGCCCGCCGGGATCCGGCGTTGGTTTGACTGATTTCTTGCGAACCCGGTCACAAGAGAAGTCGACACATAGTAGCGGTATCGTGTTCCCTTCTTGACGGTCCAAGTAGGCGTCAACCGTTCCCCTGCGTCGTCAAAGAGCAGGCCAGTTAGCAGACTTGGCTCCTTGGTGCTAGCACCGGTTGCCCGTGCCACACGGTTCTCGGCAAGTACGGCCTGCACGGCATCCCATAGCTGTTTGTCAACGATCGCCGAATGCTCTCCGGGATAGGCGTTGCCCTTATGTGTTGCTTCCCCGCGGTAGGTGCGGTTCTGCAGCATCAGGTAGAGCGCCCCCTGCGAGAACCGTTGGTGGCCATATTCCGTGCCATCGGGCCGGATCTGCCGCTTGCTCCTGATTCCGGCGGCGAAGAGGTCTTCCCCCAACACCCGGACTGACTTTAGCCGCAGATAGCGGCGGAAAATGTCCACCACGGTCTGAGCATCGCTGTCATTGACCACGAGCTTGCGGTCTTTGACGTCGTAGCCCAGTGGCACCGTGCCACCCATCCACATGCCCTTCTTTTTCGAGGCGGCGATCTTATCGCGCACACGCTCGCCAATTAGCTCACGCTCGAACTGGGCGAATGAGAGCAGGATATTCAACGTCAGCCGTCCCATGCTGGTGGTGGTGTTGAACTGTTGGGTGATTGAGACGAACGATACCCCGCGGCGATCGAAAACCTCGACGAGCTTGGCGAAATCCGAGAGCGCCCGCGTTAACCGGTCGACCTTGTACACGACGATCACATCGATCTGGCCCGCCTCGATCTCTGCCAGCAACCGTTGCAAGGCTGGCCGCTCCATGGTGCCGCCGGAATACCCGCCGTCGTCGTACAGGCTCGGTAGCACCGCCCAGCCCTCGTGCTTCTGTGATAGGATAAAAGCGGTGCAGGCTTCGCGCTGGGCGTCGAGCGAGTTGAATGCTTGTTCCAGGCCTTCGTCGGTCGATTTTCGTGTGTAGATCGCGCAACGCGACTTTCTGGCTGGCCGCCGTGCCGTCTTGTCCGAGTTAGCCATTGTGCGCTCCGGTTAACTGATCCTTAGCCTTTGCCTCCAGTCCGAAGAATCGCGGCCCCGACCAATGCGTCCCAGTAATCTTTTTGGCGACCTTGGTGAGGGAC
>JBKJYX010000009.1:0-5801 GCA_046715575.1 Sphingomicrobium sp.
CCGGCTGCAAAGCAGCGGAGAATGGGAATTCTTCACCGGCTGGCGTGCGTGTAGCCGCGTGGTATGAGAGTGGCCGTCACGCGCCATGGAGGGGTTATGAAAGCGACGATCATCCTGCTTGCTGGACTGGCGATCGGCATGTCGCCGGCGGTTGCCTTTGCGGCGCCCACGGACATTGCGTCGGCCGTCGCCGCACCGGCCCGGACGGCCGATAATGTCAAGCTCGACGAGGGGCGCAAGCCGGCCGAGGTGCTGGGCTTTTTCGGGCTCAGGAAGGGCAGCAAAGTCATCGATATGTTTGGCGCCAATCAATATTGGGCGGAGATCATGGCGCCGGTCGTCGGAGCCAAGGGCAAGGTCGTCGTGTGGCAGCCGACCCAGTTCATGAACGACGATCGCCGGAAGAAATTTGCCGAGTTCGCCAAACGGCAGAAGAATGTCTCGTTGATTTCGAGCCCGTTCGAAGCGCCGGAGCTCGGCAACAATGCCTATGACTTCATGATCATGAATCTCGACTACCATGATGTCTATTGGCAGAATCCGGCGCGAAAAATCTCGCGCATGGAGCCCGATGCGTGGCTAAAGACGCTCTATGCGGCGATGAAGCCCGGAGCGACGGTCGGCATCATCGACCATGTCGCGCTTCCCAACGGCGACACGCGCGCGACCGTTGAGAAACTGCACCGGATCGACCCCGAAGTGGTGAAGGCCGATTTCATCCGCGCCGGTTTCGAACTCGTCGGCGTCCGCAACTTCCTGCGCAACCCGGCTGACGATCATACGCTGCTGGTCTTCGACCCGGCGATCCGCGGCAAGACCGACCGGTTCGTCTACAAGTTCAGGAAGCCGCGTTGAGCAACCCTAAGTGACCGATAAAGCGGAAGCCTCGGTCGCGCAGCCGGTCAAGGGGCAGCGGGCTTATTGGGTTCTGCTGTCCCTCGTCCTCGGGCTCGGCATCGGGGCGATGGCGGCGAAGCTCGGCGACGGTATTCGCGAACCAGCGCTGCAGGCGGCGGGCCTGATCGGCGGGCTTTGGCTCAACGCGCTCAAGATGACCGTCATCCCGCTCGTCGTGGCGCTGCTTGTCGTCGGCGTTGCAAGGGGCGCCGAGGCCGCTCGGGCGGGGCGCATCGCTGGCCGGTCGGTGCTGTGGATCGTCATCGTTTGCACCGGTTCGGCGGTGTTCGGCATGCTGATGATCCAGCTGCTAACCAACCTGTTCCCGCTGCCCCAAGCCGCCGCGCAGGCGCTTCAAGCGGGGCTCGCCGGCCTCGATCAGGGGGCGATTCCGGCACAGATGCCCGCGATCGCCGATTTCTTCCGCGGGATCATACCCGAAAACGTTATCGCCGCGGCCTCCAACGGCGATGTCCTGCCGCTGGTTGTGTTTACGCTGCTCTTCGCGTTGGCAATCACCCGCATTGGGTCGCCGGGCCGCCGCTCGCTGGTCGGCTTGTTCGAGGCGGTCGCGGACGCGTTGCTGGTGATCATCGGCTGGGTGCTGTGGATCGCTCCGCTCGGCGTTTTCGCCCTGTCCTTCACGGTCGGAGCGAGCGCGGGCGGCGCGGCGTTCGCGGGCGTGCTTCATTATATCGTCCTGGTGTCGGCGATCGGCCTGGCAGTGACCCTCGCCGGCTATCCGATTGCGGTCCTCGCGGGGCGGATCGGCCTCGGCACCTTCACCAAATCGATGATCGCCCCGCAAAGCGTCGCCGTCTCGACCCGATCTTCGCTGGCGTCGCTGCCGGCGATGCTCGCCGCCTCGCGGCTGATGGGGATTCGCGACCAGGTCGCCGACGTCACCTTGCCGTTGGCGGTCGCGCTATTCCGGGCGACCGGGCCGGCGATGAACGTCGCGGTCGCTTATTACGTCGCGCACTGGCTGGGTTACGAGCCGACGATGGGCCAGGTCATCGCGGCGACCGCGGTCGCCGCGGTGATGAGCTATGCCGCGATCAGCCTGCCCGGCGAAATCAGCTTCATCAGCTCGATCGCGCCAATCGCCATGGCGCTTGGAGTGCCCATAGCGCCGCTCGCGCTGCTGGTTGCGGTCGAGATGATCCCCGACATCGTCCGCACGCTGGGCAACGTCACGCTCGATGTCGCGGTCACCGCGGCGGTCGATCGGTCGACCGGCGGCAAGCAGCGCGGCGGTAAGCAAGGCGGCGGCAAGCAAGGCACCGAAAACGTGGGCGAAACCTGAACGCCAGATGACCGTCGTTCGTCGATTGGACCGCTCACCAACGGCCTTCGTCGCATTGGCGTAACGATCGCAGACCACCGCCGCGCGCTGGTCGACCAACAGCGGATTTCATCGCCGGCAGTGCGTAGCAGGGCTGGGCGACGCGAGGTCCTCTGCCCCCTCTTGAGGGCTTCGCGCGCTTCAAAAAGGAGCGTGACGATGAAAGCTTTAGTGATGTTTGCGGCGGTGGCGACTTCGGCGCTGTTGCTAGTTCCGACGGTGGCGACGGCGCAGACGGTGACGACTGCGCAAGTTTCTTACCAGGATCTCGATCTCACCGTCACTGCCGATCGAAACAAGCTTGACGCCCGCCTCGCCCGCACGATCGACCGGCTGTGCGCCGAGCCCGGGATGCGCGGCATCGACCGAATGTCGATGGAAAGGCAGTGCGTAGCCAACGCAAAATCGAGCGTGGCATCGTTCCGCTACGCCTCGAACGGGCGCGCGCGCAGCCCAATTGGGTAAGCTCGCAGCCTAACGGCCGGTGCTTTCTTTGCCTAGCGGCCGGCGATACTCCGGACCCGATCGGAGTAGAGCCGGCCGACCGGCTGCTCGCCGCCATCGGCGAGGCGCGCGATCCAGCGGCCCGAGGGGTTGCGGGTAAAGCCGGCGATGAAATCGCGGCGGACGATCGCCGAACGGTGCAGGCGCACGAACAGCTCGGGGTTGAGGCCGTCCTCGAGCGCGGTCATCGAATGGTGGATGAGCCAGCTGCGGCGGCCGACGTGGAGCCGCATGTAATCGCGTTCCGCCGACACCCGATCGACATCGCGGGAAGCGATCCGAACCAGGCCGGTCAGGTCCGAAGCCCAAAATTCGTCGAGCCATTGCGAGGTTCTTGACGGCGCTCGTCCCGGCTCGTCGCGGCGTTGTCGGACATAGGCGCGGGCGCGGTCGAGCGCCCGCTCGAGCCGTGCCGGATCGACCGGCTTCATCAGATAATCGACAGCAGCCACTTCGAACGCGGCGACCGCGAATTGGTCGAACGCCGTCACGAACACCACGGCCGGGGAGACCGTCGGAGTGGCGATCGAGCGCGCGACTTCGATGCCGTCGAGCCCGGGCATGGCGATGTCCAGCAGCAGCACGTCCGGCTCCAGCGCCTCGGCCATCCGGACCGCGCTCTCGCCGTCGCTGGCGGTGCCGACGAGATCGATGTTGGCGCAGCGGGCAAGCAGCAACTGCAGCCGCTCCGCCGCCAGCGGTTCGTCGTCAGCGATGAGGACTTTTAAATCGACAACATCATCCATCGGTCCGATCCAGCGGCAGCATCATTACGACACGATAGCCGCCCTCTTCGATCGGACCAAACTCACATTGCGCGGCAGTGCCGAACCGCACCCGCAGTCGCTCGCAGACGTTGCCAAGACCGACTCCGGTGCCTTCGAAGCCGTTATCATCGCGGCGGGCCCTTTTGGATAGCTTACCGCTGTTGGTGACTTCGACGGTGATGCGGCCGGGCCCGGCCTCGCGTGCGGCGATCCGCAGCACCACCTTTTCGCGCGTCGGCGAGACTCCGTATTTGATCGCGTTTTCGACTACCGGCTGGAGGATCAGCGCCGGCAGCCGCGCGGATTCGAGGTTAGGCGGAATGTCGATCTTGACCTTGAGCCGCTTGGGGAAGCGGACCCGCTCGATATCCAGGTACAGGGTCTGGAGCGCAATCTCCTCGGCCAAGGTGACGTCGGCGGACGGGTCGAGCGACAGGCTCGAGCGGAAGAAGGTGGACAGCTTGAGGATCATCGATTCCGCTTCTTGCGGACGGCCGGACATGACCAGCGACGACAGCGAGTTCAATGTATTGAACAGGAAGAGCGGATTGACCTGATAGCGCAGCGCGCGGACCTGGGCCGCGCGGGCGGCGCTCTCCGCTTCGGCGGCGCGGCGTTGCGCGCCGAGCGCCTGCGCCTGCGCCAGCATGGCGATGTAGAATGCGCTCCAGGCGGCGAAGAAGAAGAACCAGGTGACCGATGAATCGGCAGCAATCCGGAACTGGTCCCATTGCTTCAGCTGGGAGACTTTCGGCCAGGTCAGCACAAGTGGCGGGTGTCCGACGCGCTCGACCCGCATCGTGTTACCAGTCTCGACGACGCTATGACCTTCCCGCGACACGAACCGAAACTCATCCTGCGGTTTCTCGAGGAACCGGTCAGCGGAGATCAAAAACCCGGCTTGGGCGACGGCGGCGATCAAGGATGCAATCAGGCCGACGACGATCAGCCGTTTGAGGGTGGCGCGAGCGGCAAATTGGGTGAGAGCGGTATAGATGCCCGCGGTCAGCGCGATTCCGACCACCAGCGTGAACGACCGATTGACCAGGATCGTCCCCGGGTCGTGGCTCAGGAACGCGCGGGCGACGACCGTCAGATAGTAGACCAGCCAAAACCCCAGGATCGATTTGAGCGCCAGCGGCCAGTCGGCGAATTTCGCGCCGTCGGCCCGTCGGGATTCCAAGCTGTATGGGATCGTTTCTGAATAATTGTTCATCTAACTCTATTTGTGCACGCGGCGGCCCGAAAGCAATCTAGTTCGGGACGTTTGGCAGAAGTGGAGGGCACTCCCGTCGAAAGACGGGGCAGTTGCCAGCCGGAACGGCCTCGCCGCGCACTCGTTGATTGCGCCGAAGGAGCGAGCATGATGAGCGCCGAGGACAATAAGGATGTGCCGCCGCCGGTGCAGAAACGCGCCCCCGAGCGCGAGCTGGAAAAGGAGCTCCGCGACAGTCCCCACGACCTCGACAAGAAAGCCGACGTTGGCAGCGACGAGTCCATGGACGCGTCCGATCCGCCCGCCGCGGCCCAGCCGGGACAGAATGACGACCCAGTCCCGTCGTCCGGTTTCCCCGAATAAGTTGCGGGTGCGAAACTAAAAATCACACCGTTGCAAATAATCAACAGTGGCGACGCGAAGCGACGCGTGGTGAAATTTTCGTGTTGCCGCAAGGACTCCGCTCTGATTCAATCTGAACCAAGGGTGGGACCTTGGTTAATCAATATGCAACGATAGTGGTCGCATGATCCCGCCCAGACAAAAGGAGTCGGGTTCATGATTACGCGGACGAGTCAGCCAGCCAGCGGGGCCATGCTGATCTCCGAAATGAAGGAGTTCGCAGGCTTTACGAAGGCGACTCAGCGGTACATCCGCCGTTCGCTCGACGTGGCCTACGGCCGCCGCGACCCGATCGAATGCTGGGCCCGAGACGAAGGCGAAGCGGCGTCGATCCGCGCCCAGGGCCGGCTCTACAAGCAGCTTGACCACATGCGCCTGCAGGTCCCCGACGACAGCGGCCTCGATATGATCGAGCCCTTCATCGGCATGTTGATCACCGTTTCCGCGTTCGACCTCGGCCAGGATCGCCTGCCGCATTTCGCTTCCTACCGTTTTCTCTACGAGCGGCTGATTGGCGCTTCGGCTCGGCCGTGGCTGCCCTCAGCCTTCTGTTCGGCCGCGGCGCTGCCGCATCTTCACCCCGACCGTCGCCGGATCCTGCTGCAATCGATCAGCGAGAGCGCGGCGACCGCGCCCGGCTGGTCCAATCGCGAGCCGGTGTTTTGGCCGG
>JBKJYX010000010.1:0-4480 GCA_046715575.1 Sphingomicrobium sp.
GGCCTAATGTCTGCTTTCCACCCAAAGCGGACATTAGGATCACCCAGAGCGCTGCATTGCCCAATCTGTAAAATGCACCGCGCTCCGGACGGGAAGTTTTCTCACCGCAGCGGCTTCCCTAAGGCGCTGCAATGCGCACGTTGCACTGCAACATTCTTAGAATGCACCGCTCTCGGGGCGGGAAGTTTTCGCACTGCAGCGGCTTCCCCAAGGCGCCGTAATGCGCGCGTTGCACTGCAACATTCTCAAAAATGCACCGCACTCGGGACGGGAAACTTTCGCGATGCAGCGGCTTCCCCAAGCCGCTGCAATGCGCGCGTTGCACTGCAACATTCTCAAAATGCACTGCGCTCCGGACGAAAAATTTTCGCGATGCAGTGCCCTCCCCGACCCCGCTGCAACCGACTTCAAGCCGCAGCGAAGCGCTTTGCGGCTAGCGCGGCTAATGTCTGCTTTCGACCCAAACCGGACATAAGCAACCAATCTACCGCGCGTCTCCCACCTTTGCCGGCAATTGTCAGCGGCCGGTGTAAACCTTGATCGGGAACAACGGCAATCCAGCAGTCACTCCTGCCTTGCGCCGCGCAGTGACGGTCTCGATGAGCTTGGGGTGGCGGAAGAGCTGGTGATAGCGCGGGTCGGCGCGCTGCGACGGAGTGAAGGTCACGCGGCCTTCGTTGAGAATGTCGACCACGGCGTCCGATTGGAGACGATCTGTGGCGAGTCGAGCGTAGCGAAGGCCTACCTCGAAGGAGATCAGCCGTGCGGCAAGCGCGGCGCTCGAAAACTCAATAACGCTGTCAACATCGAGCTTCGCCATTTTATAGGGTCGGCCGAGAATCAATGCCTCCGCGATTCCTCGAGCCTCGGCCAGCTCGGCTGTCGAGCGGCCCTGGTCAGCGGCCCGTTCGACGAACACAGGGAAGTCCTCGCGATACTGAGCCGGCGTCGCGAAAGCGAGGATCGCGAAAAACCACTCGAGAGTCATTCGTTCGCACTGGTCGCCGCATTTGCCGGAGGCGCTGCGGATCGCCTCGTAATCACCCAGCGCGTATAGAATTTTGTTGCGATAAGAACGCAGCAAAATATCGAATGGGTCACGCTCGATCGCTTGGTCGAGATGGTCCAGCGCCTTGCGACCCTGACCGGCCATTAGGAGGTCAGCGGCGAGCGTATAATGGGCAGCACCGAAATTAGGTGAGCGCCTCAGCACTTGCTGGCATATCGCAAGGGACCGAGCGATTTCGCCATGGAAATTTTGCATGGCGGTGGCCTTGGCAACAAGGGCAAGATCGTTGTCCGGATTAAGGGCAAGCGCACGCTCCGTGGCCTTGCGCTGGTGAGAGATGATCTCGGTCCACGGCATGCCTAACTCCTCTGGGGAGCTTAACGCCATCACGTAGGCATATCCGGCATGGGCGTCGGCGAAGTCCGGCTGGATCGAGGCAGCTAGGCGGAATTGTTTAATCGCCTCGGTCCGGGCTTCGACTTCGTCGCGCACCGATACTCGCTCCAGAGCCTTGAGATAGGCTTCGTAGGCTCGGGGGTCGACGTTGCCGCGTTCCGCGATGTCTCCCTGGCCGGCACCAAGCCGTGCGCTTAGCGCGCCCGCCAGTTCCCGCGCCATCCGACTCTTGAGTGCCTGCAGCTCGTCGGCTTTGCCCTCGAAGTTGCGAGCCCAGATCTGCTCGGACGTGCGCGCATGGATCAGCCGCACGGCAATGCCGTAACGCTCTCCGGTTTTCTGGACATCGCCCTCGACGAGGTGGGTGATGCCGAGGCTCCCGGCGATTTCCGGCGCGGTGAGGCCTTTCCCCGCCAGCGCCTGAGTCGACGTGCTGGAAGTGATTTTCAGCCCCGACAAAGGCGCCAAGCTATCTGCCAGGGCGCTCGACAGCCCAGCTCCAAGATAGTCGATGCCGGCGCCGTCAGGGGTCACGAACGGCATGATTGCCAGCGAAAGGCTCTCGCTTTGCTTCTCACCTGAAAACAGCCGGTCGATTGGTTCCGGGCGCACGATCGCTAGGGTCGCGGCGCTGGCGACAACCAGTGCGCCGACGCCAGCCGCGATCAGCCGGCGGCGGGGCGGTAGCGAGCGGGAGGCAGGTTTCTCCGCAACAACAGGCGCCTCAAGCTCTAGCGCCTCGGCCAACTCGCGTGGGATTTTGGAGCCCCTGGCGACCCACTTTTTCAGATCGATCGTCTGGAACTGACGGAATCCGAGCGGCGGCGGGGTTCCGTCGATGGTAGCACTGACGAGCCGCCCGCTGTCGGCGGCAACGCTCGCCTCGTCACGCACCCAGCGCGACCCAACTGCCTCCTTCGACCATAGGACCAATATACGCACGGCGGCATCGAGCTGGCGCTCGATGTCGGTGGAGAACTCGGCTCCGCCCTTGATATGACGGTCCCACCAGACGCTCAGCCCAGCTTCGCCGATTGCGTGCGCGATACGCTCGGCGGCGCTGCGGTCGCCCCGCGCATAGGACAGGAAGACGTCCGCCAAGCTTTGCCCCCTAGTTCACTGACGGCCGGAGGTTAGCAACATCGTTGAGCCAAAAGAAGCCGGGGAGCTGAAAGGTCCTCCGTAACGTCCGCTTTCCACCCAAAGCGGACATTGGCGGCTTAGGTTTGCTTTCGACCCATTGCAGACGCCACAGAGATCGTGCAGCTTCGGTGAATGGGGGTCCCGCTCGCATTACTAGGAGCTGCTTTGCTCGCGTCACCCGCGGTAGCCGCTCCTCCGCCCATTATTGACGTTCACCTGCACGCCCACGCTCACGACGAGGAAGGTCCGCCTCCGGTCGTGCTTTGCGCACCCTACGAACAGTGGCCCGCGCGCGACCCGGCCGAGCGAATGGAAAAATACGTTGAGCGTGCCTTCAAGAAGCCCGACTGCGCTCACCCGCTCCGATCCGCGCCAAGTGACACTTTACTGCGCGATCGAACCATTGCTGCGCTCAGGCGACACAACATCGTTGCCGTCACCAGCGGTGATCCGGACCGCGTCCAAGAGTGGTGGTCGCATGCCCCCGACCGGATCATCCGAGCAGTTCAATTTGGCGTTTCGTACTGGCCATCAACTGACGCTCTCCGCGCTCTGCACAAGCAAGGCCGACTTCAAGTGCTGGGCGAAGTGATCACGCAGTACGGAGGCACCGCGCCCGACGATCCGAAGCTTGAACCGTATTACGCTCTGGCGGAAGAGCTCGACATACCCGTCGCAATCCATATGGGCCTCGGACCCCCGGGGACCTCATACTTCGCGACGCCACGTTACCGAATGGCGTTATCCGACCCCCTTCGGCTGGAAGACGTGCTGCTTCGACATCCAAAACTGAGGCTGTACGTCATGCATGCAGGGTGGCCCTTCGGTGATCGCATGGTCGGACTGCTTTATTCCCACCCGCAGGTGTATGTGGACGTGGGCGTAATTGATTGGATTTTGCCGCGAGCCGAGTTCCAAGCTTACCTAAAGCGCCTGATCGATGCCGGGTTTGCCAACCGGATTATGTTTGGCTCGGACCAGATGGTATGGCCAGACGCCATTAACGCGGCGATCCAGAGCATCAATCAGGTGCCCTTCCTCACGGCTCAGCAGAAACGCGACATCTTGTACAACAATGCCGCCCGCTTCTTCCGCTTACGGGAAGGCCAATCAGCTACGTCGCTCGCTCACTAGTGTCCGCTTTCCACCCATTGCGGACATTAGCCGAATGTCTGCTTTCGACCCAATGCGGACACCGGCTACTGCTTCGTAACGGTTACCTTCAGGAAAGTGGCAGGAATTTCCGTTTTATCCGCGCCGGCCCGATTATGCTCCTCAAAAAGCTGGGTCAGCTCAGCCTCAAGTTGTTCGGCTCTGCTGTCCTTCGAGGCCGCCTCGAATGCATTCATGGTCGGTCCGTAATATTGCCTAAAGGTCTGAAGCAGCTCGCGCGGCGGACCCGGATACCGGAAGACATAGGTCGCGCGCTCGCAGGAGATATTCTCGGCCGGAACGCCGGCGGCACCGAAGCGCTCGCGAACATTGTCTTCGACGCCCCAGGTCACGGGGCTGATGAACCCTTCAGGCGGAGGAGGAGTGTAGGCCGCACTGGTTTTAAGGACCTGAGCAATCAGCGTTGGATCGCCTGGAATCCAGTTACCCATGACGATGCGCCCGCCACTGCGCGTGACCCGTACCATCTCTCGCGCGACGTCCAAGGGGCGCGGTGCGAACATTGCGCCGAAAATGCTGATCACCAGGTCGAAGCCTTCATCAGCAAGACCCTGAAGGTTCGATGCATCGCCTCCCTCGAATCGGAGGTTGCTCAGCCCGGCCGCCGCCGCACGCGCATTGCCGGCAGCGACGAGGTTCTCAGCAATATCCACTCCGAGAACCTTTGCCCCGCGCTGCGCTGCCGGTAGTGCCGTTGTTCCGTCGCCGCAGCCGAGATCGAGCACGTCCATGCCCGGCTGCACACCGAGGGTTTCGACC
>JBKJYX010000011.1:0-3295 GCA_046715575.1 Sphingomicrobium sp.
CGCCGTAATCCCGTTGCGCCGCCGCCAGCGAGACGTAGCCACGAACGACGTCCTGACGGACCCGCTCGGGGTCCCGTTCATAGGGACTGCCCCAGCCGCCCCCGCCCGCGAGGTGCCAGGAGACGACGTCGTTTGCGTTGAGGCGCAAAGCCGCAGTTTTCGAATGGAGCGGCCGCTCGGCCGCCGTTCCCGGATTGAGCGAAGCGCCGCCTGGACGCGCCGGCTTGGCATTGAAGACCCCGGGTGATGAGAACTTGAAACGGTCGGCACGCAGATTGAACATCATTTCGTCGCTGAGCACGCGCCATTCGCGCAGCGTCCCCAGGCCGCCGCGAAACTTGCCCGCACCGGCTGAATCCGGCACCAGCTCGTAGCGCTCGATCCGGATCGGAAATTCCGTCTCGATCGCCTCCACCGGCGTATTCATGACGTTGATGACCAGATCATCCTGCGCGCTCACACCATCCTCGTGCGGGCGAGCGCCGCCGCCGCCGTTGTAGATCTCATGGAACGACGTCCAACGCCCCGACTTTTGGTTGTGCCCTGAACCGGTGAGGCCGCCGCTCGCGGCGCTGCCGGGCGCAGGGATGAGGTCGGGGGCAACCCGGCCGAGCACGCGGCAGCAGACCGAGGCCACGATCTGGCTGGCGCGGACATACATGTTCACGGGTGCGGGAAAGCGCGGGTTGATGAGCGAGCCTTCGGGGGGATAGGTGATCGTGACGACCCTCGCCATGCCGTCGTTCACCGGCAGGTTCGGACCGAACGCCATCTTCACCCAGCATTCGATGAAGGTGCGCGATACGCAGGGGCGAAGGTTCAGCGGTCCGCGCGCCTGGGGATCGCTATCGAGAATGAAATTGAGCTGGTCACCCTCGACCTCGAGGGCGCAGCTGATGCGCAGCGGTTTTTCGCGGTCGATGCCGTCGTCATCCAGGTAGTCGGTCTCCGGCCCGTACCTGCCCGGCGGCAATTTTGCGATCTGCTTGCGTAGCTCGGTCTCGCAAATGTCCATCCATTGGCTCCAGCAGGCCAGGACATTGTCCAACCCGTACTTCTTGAACAGGGCGGTGAGCTTCTGCACCCCGTAGACATTGGTCTGCGCCTGGGCGTTGACGTCGCCCCAAGTGACCTCCGGCGTGCGGGTATTGGCACAGATGATCTCGTACACATCCTGGTTCAACTGCCCGCCGATGAACAGCCTTACCGGCGGAAGGAGCAAGCCCTCCTGAAACAATTCGGTCGCGGCGGGGCTGTTGGTGCCGGGTACCATGCCGCCGAAATCCGGCTTGTGCGCCGTGTTACCGATGTAGCCCGCGAGGCGGTTATCGAAAAACACCGGCGAGATGACCGTGACGTCGGTCGCGTGGTTCTGGCAGGCCCGGTACGGATGATTGACGATGATCGCGTCGCCAGGCGCGAGCTTGCCGCTGTAGACGCGATGCACTTCCCTGACCTGGGCCGAGATCGGTCCGATGTGGGCGGGCTGCGGAATGCCCTGGGCCACCAGCCGCGCCTGCGGATCGAAGATGCAGAACGTGAAATCCTGGCTCTCCTTGATAACGTTGGAGTAGCCGGTGCGCAGCATGTTGACGGTCAGCTCGCGCGAGATCTGTTGGGTCGACTGATAGATGACCTCGAGATCGATGGCGTTCAATTTCGCGCTTCCCTAGATTCAATGGTTGGGCTAAAGGCAGTGCGGTTGATCTACGTCACGGGGCCCCGCCTTCGCGGGGGCGACGAAATCAGCTAAAGCCCGTAGCGCTTTTTCATTTCGTCGAAGAAGCCTTCCTTCTTTAACGCATCGATGGGACCAAGGTCGACATAGTCCGCCAGATTCTTGCTCGAGAGTTGCGGCCCCATGCTATTGACCTCGGCGATCACATTGGACATCGCCGCGTTCGAAGGCGTGAAGTCGCGCGGATAGACTTTCTTCATCAGCGAATAGGCATCGTCGATGACCGCTTTGGAGTCGATCTTGAACTCCTTGGCGATGACTTCTTTGGCCCATTTCTCGTCCGACAGGGCTTTGTACAAGCCTTCGATGTTCGCCTTGAGGAAGCGCTTCAGCAGATCGGGATTCGCTCTCGCGAAATCACGGTTGACGACCAGGCCGTTGAACACCCAGGGCGCTCCCTCGTTGCTGAGGTCGAGCAGCCGCACGAGGCCCTTTTCGCGTGCGGTGGCGGTGGCAGGCGACACATACGGGGCCGCCAGGACCTGTCCCGACAGTTGTGCAGCCAGTCGCTGCGACGCGCCGCCCAACTGCGTCACCACCACATCCTTGCGCGTCATGTTCCATTGGCGAAGCGCCAGGCTGATCGCCATGTCGCTCTCCGACGTAAACGCGCTCACGGCGACCTTCTGGCCCTTCAGCTCGGCCGCTGACTTCACCGTCGGCACGACATAGATTTCCATCGGCATCACGTTGCTGCTGGAGCTGACCAGGCGAAGATCGGCGCCTTCGCGGTTGGCGTTGACGGCGACCGAAAAGCCGACGTGCATGGCCTGCAGCTTGCCCGACAGGAGCACCTGAACGCCGCGCGAGCCACCCTCGATCGTGACCAGCTCCGGCTTGATCCGGTAGGTCGCATAAGTACCCGCAACCTCGGCAAACCTCGGGGCGAGGGATGTGATATCCCCCGGCACGAAGCCGACCGCGAAAGCATCCTGCGCCACTGCGGATCCAGCGGCAGTCGACAAGGCAATAACCCCTGTGCCGATCACGATCGAACGGCGGAGCGTGCGCGTCCAGTTCGTACCAAGCATTTTTGATTTCCTCCTGAAGTTGGGGGTGCGCTCTAGGCTGGCAAGCGGCGATTTTCGCTGGCTTCCAGCAGTTTGGCGTAGTGGCGCCACGTCCATTTGAAGACATCCTTGCCGTGGGCCGCAGCCTTGTTGTCCTGGGTCTCGCGCAGTTTGCGAAAGTACTCCTGATCCTCCGGACTGATCGGCTCGGGGACGCCGCCTGCCTTGGCGATCTCCAGCGTAATCCCGGCGAGGGTTTCCAGTTGAATGGCTCGGATCGTGGCTTCCTGCACGGTGGCGCCGGTGGTGACGATGCCGTGCCCGCGAAGAATGCAGACGCTCTTGTCGCCCAGGCATTGGACCAGCGCCTCGCCCATCGCGCGCTCGCGAATGAGGGCAGAGCGTGGGAATACCGGGATGCCGATGGCTGCCAGCGCCATGGCGTTGGGATCGAACGCGCCGAAGATCGGCCTCAACTCCAGGCCGGCAAGCGTGCAAATCAGCGAGGCACGCGGATGCGCGTGGACCACCGCGTGGACATTAGGCC
>JBKJYX010000012.1:0-37195 GCA_046715575.1 Sphingomicrobium sp.
TGCGTCGTAATCGTGTCCGCGATCGACACCATGGCGATGTTGTTTCCCAAGGTGGCGACGACTCGCGACATTTCGCTGCGGGTCGCGGTGAGCCATCTCGGCGAGGAGTCCGACCCGTCGTCGGAACGCTGGTTCTGGTCCTACCATGTACGGATCGAGAATGGCTCGGACCGGGCGATCCAGCTGCTGTCGCGTAGCTGGCACATCGTCGACGGCCGCGGCATCGTGCACGAAGTCCACGGCGAAGGCGTGGTCGGCGAAATGCCGTTGATCGCGCCGGGCGGCAGCTACGACTATGCCTCGGGCTGCCCGCTCGACACGCCGACCGGCTCGATGAGCGGAAGTTATCGCATGGTCGACGAGGAGGGCACCGCGTTCGACGTCGCCATCCCGCGATTCACCCTGCTCAGTGCGGTCAATTAGAGCAGCTTGTCGTCTTTCGGGCTCTCGGCGGGCGGCTGCTCACCGACCTTCTCGGCAATATCCGCGAAATCGCCTGGCTCGCTGAAGTCTTTGTAAACACTCGCGAACCTTATGTAAGCGACATGGTCGATTGCGTTGAGACCGTCCATCACCGCCTGTCCGATCATGTCGGCCGTGACTTCATCACCGCGCGTTTCCAACTGCCTCTGAATGCCGGAAATCAGTCGCTCGATCTTGGCGGAATCCACGTCGCGCTTGCGACAGGCGTGGCCAATGGCTCGCTCGAGCTTGGCGCGGTCGAACGGTTCGCGCTTGCCGTCTTTCTTGAGCACGGTGAGGTCGCGTAGCTGGACCCGTTCGAACGTCGTGAACCGCGCCCCGCAGCCCTCGCATTGCCGCCGCCGGCGGATCGCGGCGCCATCTTCCGAGGGTCGGCTATCTTTTACCTGGCTGTCTTCGTGAGCGCAGAACGGACAGCGCACTAGTGAACGCCTGCGTGAACGGCCACGATCGGACTATCCCTGATAAATCGGGAAGCGCGCGCACAGCTCGCGGACGCGAATGTTGACCTCGCGCTCCACCGCGGCATTGCCTTCGAGACCGTTTTTGCCGAGGCCGTCGAGCACGTCGGCGACCATGTCGGCGATGTCTTTGAACTCAGCCTCGCCGAAGCCGCGGGTGGTGCCGGCGGGCGATCCGACGCGGATGCCGCTGGTCTGCATTGGCGGCAGCGGGTCGAACGGGACGCCGTTCTTGTTGCAGGTGATACCGGCGCGCTCGAGGCTCTCGTCGGCGTCGCGCCCGGTGAGGTTTAAGGGCCGTAAATCGACCAGCGCCAAATGCGTGTCGGTGCCGCCGGCAACCAGATCGGCGCCGCGCTCCTTCAGGCGGCCGGCGAGCATCCTGGCATTGGCGATCACGGCTTTTGCATAGGTCTTGAAACCGGGCTCGAGCGCTTCGCCGAATGCGACCGCCTTGGCGGCGATGACGTGCATCAGCGGACCGCCCTGCAGGCCCGGGAACACAGCCGAATTGACCTTCTTGGCGATCGCCTCGTTATCGGTCAGCACCATGCCGCCGCGCGGGCCGCGCAAGGTCTTGTGGGTGGTGGTGGTGACGACGTGGGCGTGGCCGAAGGGCGTCGGATGTTCGCCCGCCGCGACCAGCCCGGCGAAGTGCGCCATGTCGACGAACAAAAGCGCTCCGACCTCGTCGGCAATTGCCCGGAAGCGCGCGAAGTCGAGAATGCGCGGATAGGCCGAGCCGCCGGCGATGATCAGCTTCGGCTTGTGCTCGCGGGTGAGGCGTTCGACCTCGTCGAAATTGACCAGATGATCGTCCGGACGGACACCGTATTGGATCGCGTTGAACCATCTGCCCGATTGGGCGGGCGGCGCGCCGTGGGTCAAATGCCCGCCCGCCGCCAGGCTCATGCCCAAAATGGTGTCGCCGGGCTTCAACAGCGCCATCATCACCGCGCCGTTGGCTTGCGCGCCTGAGTGCGGCTGGACGTTGGCGAAGCCGCAGCCGAACAATTGCTTGGCGCGCTCGATGGCCAGCGTCTCGACCGCGTCCGACGGCCCGCAGCCCTGGTAATAGCGGCGCCCGGGATAGCCTTCGGCATATTTGTTGGTCAGCACCGACCCCTGCGCTTCGAGCACCGCGCGGCTGACGATATTCTCCGACGCGATCAGCTCGATCTGGGTCTGTTCGCGCTCGAGCTCGGCGCGGACCGCGTCGGCGACCGCCGGATCGGCGTCGCTCAGCCGCCGGGTGAAAAAGCCTTCCGGCTGGACGTCGTTCAAATTTGCCGCGGTAGCCATCAGTCGCTGTCCTGCAGGAGGGATGAGAGCTGGTCGACGCGCCGCTGGTGGCGGCCGCCGGCGAAGTCGGTGCCCAGAAACGCGGCGACGCAGGCCTTGGCCATGTCGCTGCCGATCAGCCGCCCGCCCATCGCCAGCACGTTGGCGTCGTTATGCTCGCGGGCCAATGCGGCGGACAGCGGATCGTCGACCCGGGCGCAGCGGCAGCGCGGATCGCGATTGACGGCCATCGAAATGCCGATGCCCGAGCCGCATACGGCGATGCCGCGCTCCACCTCACCCGAACCGACTGTGCGGGCGAGCTTGGCCCCAAGTTTCGGATAATCGACGCTCTCAGCGCTGTTGGTGCCAAGATCGAGCACGTCGTGGCCCGCCTCACGCAGCCATCCGACAAGTTCATCCTTGAGGACGAACCCGGCATGGTCGGCGGCGAGGGCGATGCGCATCGCCAGCCGGTTAGGCCAAGCGCAGCGGATTCGCCAGTGCTGGAAAGCCTCAGGCCGCCAGTCTCAGCTCCAGTCGGTCCCAGATCTCGACCAGCGCCTTGGTCAACTCGTCCATCATCTGGACCGTGTGGCACGGGCCCGGCGTGAAGCGCAGGCGTTCGGTGCCGCGCGGGACGGTCGGGTAGTTGATCGGCTGGACGTACAAGCCGTACTCGGCGAGCAATATGTCGCTGATCCGCTTGGCCTTGACCGGGCAGCCGACCAGCAGCGGGACGATGTGGGTGACGCTCGGCATCAGCGGCAGGGCCGCGTCCTTGAACTTCGCCTTGAGCGTCGCCGCCATCTGCTGCTGTGCGTCGCGCTCGGCCGAGGAGGCTTTGAGGTGGCGCACGCTGGCCAGCGCGCCGGCGACCAGCACCGGCGATAACGAGGTGGTGAAGATGAAACCCGGCGCGTAGCTGCGGATGCAGTCGACGATGTTGCGGTCGGCCGCGATATAGCCGCCCATGACTCCGAACGCCTTGCCCAAAGTACCCTCGATCAAGGTGACGCGATGGGCAACGCCGTCACGCTCTGAGATGCCGCCACCGTGCTCCCCATACATGCCGACGGCGTGGACCTCGTCGAGATAGGTGAGGGCGCCGTAGCGGTCGGCGAGGTCGCAAATGCTGGCGATCGGGGCGATGTCCCCGTCCATCGAATAGACGCTTTCGAACGCGATCAGCTTGGGCGCTTCAGGATCCTCGGCGGCGAGCAATTGCTCGAGATGGTCGAGGTCGTTGTGGCGGAACACGCGCTTCTCGCAGCCGGAGTTGCGGATTCCGGCGATCATCGAGGCGTGGTTCAGTTCGTCCGAAAAGATCACGCAGCCGGGGAGCAGCTTGCCGAGCGTCGACAGGGCCGCCTCGTTGGACACATAGCCCGAGGTGAACAGCAGCGCGCCTTCCTTGCCGTGGAGCGACGCCAGCTCGGCCTCGAGGTCGACATGGTAATGGGTGTTGCCGCCGATGTTGCGGGTGCCGCCCGATCCGGCGCCGACGTCATGGAGCGCGGTTTCCATCGCCTCGACCACCGCCGGGTGCTGGCCCATCCCTAGATAGTCGTTCGAGCACCAGACGATGATCGGCTTGGGGCCATTGTGGCCAGCGAAGCAGCGGGCGTCGGGGAACGAGCCCTTGGTCCGCAGGATATCGATGAACACGCGATAGCGGCCTTCGTCGTGAAGGCGCTCGATCGCGGACCTGAAGATGCGGTCGTAATCCAATTGTCTTGATGCTTCCCGGGCTCTCTTGGCGCCCTTTAGCTCCGGAGGTCTGGCATTTCCATTGCGAACGACTCGCAACAGTTCAGATCGCCTGGGTCATTTGGAGGCCGAATTTGGCAAGCGAGCGGAGCAGCACGGGTCCGGGCAACCCACCTTTGAACAAGGCAATGCCGGGCGATGGTTCGGCCGGCCACGGTTGCTCGCGCGTTAAATAAGCGATGCGGCGGGCAATGCCGGGCCCGCCATCGACCAGTTTCACTCCGGGGAAGGCGGCGCGCAGTTCGTCGTCGAGCAAAGGGAAATGGGTGCACGCCAGCACGACGACGTCGATTTCCGAGCCAAGCTCGGCGTCGAACATCGGCTGCGCGGCGGCGCGGACCGCCTCGATGCCGATCTCCTTTCCGGCGAGCTTGGCTTCGGCCAATTCGACCAGCTCGGGCGAGCCGTGGCGGATGACGGTGCAATCGGCGGCGAAGCGCGCGGCGAGGTCGTCGACATAGGGCTGGCGAACCGTTGCCTGGGTCCCGAGCACGCCGATGACCCGGCTTTTCGACAACTCGGCAGCGGGCTTGATCGCCGGGACCGTGCCTACGACCGGCAAGTCGAGGGCCGCGCGAACCGCGTCGAGCGCGATGGTCGAGGCGGTGTTGCAGGCAATGACGACGAGGCGCGGGCGGAAGCGCTCGACCACGGGCGCGAGCAGAGCCGGCACACGCGCCGCGATGTCCTCCTCACTGCGTGCGCCGTAGGGAAAGCCCGCATTGTCGGCGACATAGACGATCGGCGTTTCTGGCAGCAGCGCGAGTGTCGGTTGCAGCACCGACAGCCCGCCGACGCCGGTATCGAAGAACAGCAGCGGGGCGGCGGGGTCCATGAATTCGTCATTGCGAGAAGCGAAGCGACGAAGCAATCCAGCTGCGCTGACCTGGATTGCCGCGCTTCGCTCGCAATGACGGTTTTGGCGATTGTTGCGGGGCCGCTCCATTTGCTACCACGGCGTCAATGACCGCCGAACTGCTCTATGCATTGCTTCTCGGCTATCTGTTCGGGGCGATCCCGTTCGGGCTGTTGCTGACTCGGCTCGCCGGCAAGGGCGACGTCCGCGATGTCGGATCGGGCAACATCGGCGCGACCAATGTAATGCGGGCCGGGGGCAAGGGCCTCGCCGCCGCGACGCTGGTGCTCGACTGCTTGAAAGCTACCGCGGCGATCTTGCTTGCCAGCCGGTTGTGGCCAGGGAGCGAGAGCTTTGCCGCCGCCGGAGCGCTGATCGGCCATCTCTATCCTGTCTGGCTCAAGTTCAAGGGCGGCAAGGGAGTCGCGACCTTGCTCGGCATCCTGATTCCGCTGCTGCCGATCGCAGCGGTAGTTTACGCGGTGGTTTGGCTTGCCATGCTGTTGACGGTCCGAATCTCGTCAGTCGCGGGCCTCGCCGCTGCCGCGAGCGCGCCCGTCACCGCGGCAATTCTCGGCGACGAATTCACCTTCCCAATGCTGCTCGGTTTCGCATTGCTCGTCATATGGAAACACCGGACGAACATCTTCCGCCTGAGGGCGGGAACCGAACCTCGCATTGGGAAGGGCAGGGCTTGAGCGACGATCTGATCGATCGGCTGCGGCTGGTCCGCTCGCCCGGCATCGGCCCGATTACTTTTCGGCAGCTGATCGCGCGTTTCGGCGATGCGGCAGCGGCGCTGGCGGCCGTGCCCGACCTGGCGCGGCGGGGCGGCGGGAGGGCGCCGAGCCTGTTCAGCCGCGCCGATGCGGAGCGCGAATTCGAACAAGTCGAGAAATTGGGCGCGCGATACATCATCCTCGGGCAGGGGCTCTATCCGCGGCTGCTCGCCGAGATGGACGACGCGCCGCCGCTGTTGATGGCCAAGGGCCAGCTCGGGCTGCTCGAGCGGGTGGCGGTGGCCATCGTTGGGGCCCGCAATGCGTCGGCGGCGGCGTGCCGCTTCGCCCGCGGGCTGGCGCACGGCCTTGGGCAGCAGGGGGCGGTGGTTGTCTCCGGCCTTGCCCGGGGCATCGACGCGGCCGCGCATGACGGATCAATGGACAGCGGCACCATCGGCTGCGCTGCTGGCGGCATCGATGTCTTTTATCCGCCGGAGAATGAACCGCGACAACGCAGAATGTGGCAGGTTGGCCTGGTGGTGAGCGAGCGGCCGCCCGGCCTGGAGCCCCGGGCCAAGGATTTTCCACGACGCAACCGGATCATCGCCGGCATCGGCCTCGGCACCGTCGTTGTCGAGGCGGCGCCGCGGTCAGGTTCGCTGATCACCGCCCGCCTGGCAACCGAAGCCGGGCGCGAGGTGATGGCGGTGCCGGGCTCGCCGCTCGATCCCAGGGCGCAGGGCTGCAACCAGCTGATCCGCGACGGCGCGACCCTGGTCCAGTCGGCGGCCGACGTGATGGAGGCGATCCGGCCGTTCGAAGGCAGGGTCGAATCCGCGCCGATGCCGTACGAAGCACCGATTGCGCCCACCGAATGCGACGAGTCCGCGACCAGCACGGTCGAGGAATTGCTCGGACCGAGCCCGGTGCCGGTCGACGAGATCATCCGCCTGTCGGGCGTTCCCAGCGGCGCGGTGCAGATGGCGTTGCTCGAGCTCGACCTCGCCGGCCGCCTCGACCGCCACGCCGGCGGCAAGGTCAGCTTGCGGTAGCGCGCCTCCGCATTCGTACGAGGTTACATCCGCCCCCGCCTTGCGAGCAGGCAATGATATGGGAACAGCAGGCATGACCAGCTGAAAGTCTTGAGGTGCCGCTCGGGAATGCGGTCGGCGATGCGCGAATGAATATGCGGTAGTTCGGTCCAATGCGCGGACGGGTCCATGTGGTGGGCGGTGTGATAGCCGAAATTGCTGCATCCCCAATTGAAGCTTGGGTTCAAGCAATTGTTCGCCCACTCGTAGGGATTCGGGCTGCGTTCGTCACATCCGTAGTGGTTGAGGTAATCGACGTAGCGGGAGATAATCGCAATCAGCGCGTACCAAAGAAGCAGGAAAGCAATCACTAGCAGCGGCATCCACCAAAACAAACTGAGCACCACGACAACCAGCAGCATCTGTTCGGCAAATGCCCAGCGATAGTTGATCGGCTGTTGGACATTGCTCAGCACGCCTTGGCGGAACGATTCGACAATCGGATGCCAAATCGTGGGGAGGATCGAGCGAGTCGAGTAGGATAAGGCGCGTAGGGGAGAAAAGCGCTCCGTCTCCCATTGCTGCGCCGCGCGGAAGGGCTTGTCGACCCCTTTATGGTGTCCGTAGCGGTGCTGAATCCGCCAGTTGGATGCCATCCAGCCGGTCGTGATGCCCATGCTCAAATCGAGCAGGATATTGAGCCATGCCTTCGTTGCGAACGGCTGGTGGACGTGCAGGTGAAGGATGTAGTTCGTCTCCCCAATCAGGAGGAAGATAGTCATTGCGGCCAGGACCGGTTGCCCTCCTGGAAAGCCGTACCAGAAAGGAACGAACAATATGATGGGCGCCGCCAGCCCGCGGGCGACGTTGAGCCGGTCGGCGGAATTCGCGATGAGCATCGATGCCCCCAATTTCATGCGATCCGGCAGCCGGATGATGTTCTGAATGCCGGTGCATTGCAATCAGCTTGCGCTGAGCCAGGCTTCGCGGCCGAGTTGCAGATAGACGCTGTCGCAAGCGCCGATATGGGTGTTCCACGTCCCCGAGGCCCGCCCGGTCTCGATGAAACCGTGGTTGATAAGCAAGCGCAGCGACGAAGTGTTGCGCGGATCGACGTCGGCGTTGAGGAATTCGACCCCACGGGCCCCGAACGCATGGTCGAGAAACGCCTTCATCGCTTCGGCCGCATAGCCCCGGCCCCAATGGTCCGGGAGCAGGATGAAGCCGAATTCCGGCAGCCGCCACGCGCCCAGCTTGCCGATCACCTCGCCGTCGAGCGTGACGACAAAGTCGTCGCTGAGTTCGACGGGAGACGAGATCATCGAGTCCAGCCACCGCTCGGTCTCCTCGAGGTCTGCATGCGGACCCGTTGACCAGTATTGCATCGCCCGCTCATCCGAGAGCACGGCGTGCATCGCGGTGAGATCCTCGGGACGCGCGCGGCGCAGGACCAGCCGCTTCGTTCGAAGCTCGGGTCCGGTCGCTTTTTTCGTCTTCATCAACCGCCCCTTGACGCCCTCGTCGATAGATCATCACCCTATACGCGTATGCGTGAGGGGTAAGAATGAAGCTCGTTGTCGTTGAATCGCCTGCTAAGGCCAAGACCATCGAAAAATATCTGGGGCCGGGCCATCGGGTGCTGGCCAGCTACGGCCATGTCCGCGACCTGCCGCCCAAGGACGGCTCGGTCGACCCGGACGAGGGCTTCGCCATGCTGTGGACGCCGTCGCCGGACCGCGCCAAGCAATTGAAGGCAATCACCGACGAGGCGAAGAAGGCCGACACGCTGATCCTCGCCACCGACCCCGATCGCGAGGGCGAAGCGATCAGCTGGCACGTCCAGGAAGTGCTGCGGGCCAAGAAGGCGCTCCCGGCCAAGGTCGAGCGCGTGACTTTCAACGCCATCACCAAGTCGGCGGTAACCCACGCGATGGCCCATCCGCGCCAGCTCGATGAGGATCTGATCGACGCCTACCGCGCTCGCCGCGCGCTCGACTATCTAGTCGGCTTCACGCTTTCGCCGATCCTGTGGCGCAAGCTGCCTGGCGCGAAATCGGCGGGGCGGGTGCAGTCGGTCGCGCTCCGCCTGATTGTCGACCGCGAGCGCGAGATCGAGTTGTTCAAAAGCCAGGAATATTGGTCGGTCCATGCGACCTTCGAAGCCGATGGCCAGCAATTCACGGCGCGGCTGGTGCAGCTCGATGGCAAGAAGCTCGACCGGCTGTCGATCGGCAACCAGGGCGACGCCGACGCGGCCAAGGCCGTGGTCGAGGCCGGCCATTTCACCGTATCGTCGGTCGAGACCAAGCCGTTCGGGCGCAATCCGCCGCCGCCGTTCACCACGTCGACGCTGCAGCAGGAGGCGGCGCGTAAATTGGGCTTCTCGGCCAGTCACACGATGCGTGTCGCGCAAGGCCTCTATGAGGACGGATTGATCACCTACATGCGGACCGACGGCGTCGATATGGCGCCCGAGGCGATCAGCGCCGCGCGGCGGGCGATCGCCAGCCGCTATGACGCCGGTTACGTCCCCGACAAGCCGCGCCAGTACACCAGCAAAGTCAAGAACGCCCAGGAAGCGCACGAGGCGATTCGCCCGACCGACTTCTCACAGGCCAATGCGGCCGGCGGCGACCATGCGCGGCTCTACGGGCTGGTCTACAACCGTGCGCTCGCCAGCCAGATGGCGTCGGCCCGGCTCGAGCGCACGACCATCGACCTGACCGACGGCGCCGGGCGCGCGGTGCTCCGCGCCACCGGGCAAGTCGTGCTCTTCCCCGGCTTCCTCGCGCTCTACGAGGAGGGTCTGGACGAGAAATCGGACGACGACGACGGCGCGCGGATGCCAGCGCTGCGCAGCGGCGATGCTCCGGCCAAGACCGGGGTCGAGGCGACCCAGCACTTCACCCAGCCGCCGCCGCGCTATTCCGAAGCGAGCCTGGTCAAAAGGCTGGAGGAGCTCGGCATCGGTCGGCCCTCGACCTATGCGGCGACGCTGCAGACGCTGAAGGACCGCGAATATGTGCGGGTCGACAAGGCGCGCTTCGTTCCCGAGGAGAGCGGGCGGCTGGTCACCGCGTTCCTCGAGCGGTTTTTCGAGCGCTACGTGAGCTACGATTACACCGCCGAGCTCGAGGAGGGGCTCGACGATGTTTCCGGTGGGCGGGCCGGCTGGCAGGATCTGCTCGCCGCCTTCTGGAAGGATTTCAAGCCGCTGGCCGGCGAGGTGATGGAGCAAAAGCCGTCCGAGATCACCGCCGCGCTCGACGAGTTCCTGGCGCCCTGGCTTTACCCGGAGCGCGCCGACGGATCCGACCCGCGCTTGTGCCCGGCGTGCGGCAACGGCCGGCTGTCGCTGCGCGGCGGCAAGTTTGGGGCGTTCGTCGCCTGCTCCAACTATCCCGAATGCCGCTACACGCAGAAATTCGGCGAGGCGGCGGCCGGTGAAGGCGCGAGCGAAGGCCCGGCCGAGCTCGGCAATGGCGTCACGCTGCGCACCGGCCGCTTCGGCCCTTATGTCCAGCAGGGCGAGGGCAAGGATGCCAAGCGCGCGTCGTTGCCCAAGGATGTGCCGGCGGACGGGCTGACCCTCGAATGGGCAGAGAAATTGCTGTCGCTGCCGCGCACCATCGGCGCGCATCCCGAAACCGGACACCCAATTACCGCCTCGATCGGCCGCTACGGCCCGTATCTGCTGCACGACGGCAAATATGCGCGGCTGGGCTCAACCGCGGAGGTGTTCGAGACGGGGATGAACGCCGCGGTCGCCAAGCTCGCCGACGCAGCGTCGGGAGTCGGCAAGCGCGCCGGTTCGCGCGAGCCGATCGCGATCCTTGGCCCTCATCCGACGAGCGGCAAGGAGATCAAGCTGCTCGAGGGGCGCTACGGTCCTTACGTCAGCGACGGTACTATCCACGCGACCCTGCCCAAGAGCACCCACCCGAAATCGGTGACGCTCAAGCAGGCAGTTGAATGGATCGACGCCAAGGCAGAAAAAGGCCCCGCGAAAAGGGGTTCTCGCGGGGCCCGTCGCCGAAAAAGCTAAAGCTTATTCGTCGATATAGCGCCAGGGCGCTTGGGGCGTCGCCCGACGCCATATGGTGGTGTAGGGAAATTCCGCCGGCTGCCCCACCGGCGGCGCGGCGTTTCGCTTGATCAGGCCCCAGGTAATGCCGAGATCGCCGGTCGCCGCGACGATCACGCCGCCATCCGGAGCCCAGCGGACGCCGGGCCCGCTGCTTTGGCCTGCTACGTCGGTGCCGATCTTGTCATTGCCGACCGTGAAGCCGGGGCCGCCGCCGATGTTGGTCGCGTCGGGCCGGCCATGCTTGACGAAGGCGGGCCCGATCCCGATCACCTGCGCATCGTCGGAAAAGGTGCGCTCGGCCTTGTCGAGGCTGGCGCGAAATGTTGCGAGCCTTGCCGCGTCGGCGGCCGGCGTCAGCGGGGTTTTGGGCAAGGACGCCGGCATCTGGTCTAACGAGACCTCGCCGTCGGGTCGCCCGCTGCGCTTATGGACCGCCACCCGCCAGCCTTCGGCCTTACGGACCCAGTAGGACAAATATTTTGCCTTGCGCTCGGGCTTGCCGTTGGTGGTGATGGTCATGAAGCCAAGCGTGAAACCATGGCGGCCGTCGGCGGAAATGCCGCCGCGGACCGGCGTCCAGCTTGCCTTGGCGCCGACGTTCGCCGGGTTTGATTTGAGCGCGGTGACGATGCCGTCCTTGCCGCGCGCAAATCCGCCCGGGACCGTCATCACCGTGTCCGAGTCGAACATGGCGGCGATCCCGTCGGCAAGGTCGACACCCGCGCTGGCCTGCGCATAAGTCCGGTCGGCTGCGAGCAGTTCATCGACGACGGTTTGCGGATTTTCGAGTTGCGCGGTCGACGCCGCGGCCGGATTCACAGCGCAGGATGCGAGCGCCGGTGCTGCAACCGCGATCAGGAGCGCCGCCAATCTCATGGACAACCCCAAGCCCAATATTCGAGCCCTTGAATCTATCGAAGCCAAGCGCCGGAACCATACGTGCTACGACGCCGCAGCCCGATTTTGGTGTCAGGATGAAAGCTTATCCGCCGCAGTTCGGCGACGAAGCTAAGGCGTCGGCAGAGCGGACGCGTCGGCGAAGAAGTAGCGCTTGTCCAACTCCGTCGACAGGATCACTGCGGTCTTGGTATCGCCGTAGTGGGTAAAATCCGCCAACAGCCGCGTCAGCGCGGCATTGTCGGCCACCCGCACGATCAGCACCAACAAACTCGGCCCGGTAACCCGGTAGCAGCATTGCACTGCCGGATGGTTGTTGATGGCGGTAACCGCTCGCTCGTCATCGTTGCTGCGCGGCTGGAACTCGATGATCGCCGAGATCGGCAGGCCGACGCGGGCGGGATCGATATCGACCGTGAAGCTCTTGATCACGCCGATATCGCGTAGCCGTGCAATTCGCTCGGCGACCGTCGGCGCGGACAGGCTGGTCAGGCGCGCAATCTCCGAATTGGCACGGCGTCCATCGAGCTCCAGGAGAGCCAAAATCTCGCGGTCCTTGGTATCGAGGTCATGCAGTCGCCGCATCTCGCCCCCCACACGTTCTGCACTTGCCGTCTTTGGGCAAGGCGATTGAACGCCAGTTTAATGCGACCGCGTCCAGCACAAAGAGTTTGCCCGCGGCGTCTTCGCCGATCTTCAGGAGCGACCGCAAGGCGATCAGCGCGGCGAAATGTCCGACCGCGCCGGTCAGCGCCCCGAGCACCCCCAGCTCCGCGCAGGTATCGCAATCGTCGCTGTCGAACGCATCGCCGACGAAGCAGCGATAACAGGGCTGTTTCGCCTCCCACCCGCGCAACAACGCAATTTGCCCCTGGAACTGGGCGGCTGCCGCCGAAAGCAGGGGAATCTCCTGCTCGACGCAGGCCTGGTTGACCGTCAGCCGGGTCGCAAAATTATCACTTCCGTCGAGCACCATGTCGTGACCTGCAAGCAGGTCTTGGGCATTGTCATCGGTAATTCGACGATCGACCGCAATCACTTCGACGTGTGAATTGAGAGCCCTCGAAAAACGCGCCGCGGTCTCGGCCTTGGCCTCGCCGACCTGGTCCTCGCGGTAGATCAGCTGGCGGTGCAGGTTGGACAGCTCGATCACATCGTCGTCGATGATCGTCAGCCGGCCAATGCCCGCGGCGGCAAGGGCCGGGAGCGCGGCACTGCCGATGGCCCCGGCGCCGACCAGGGCGACGCTTGCCGACTTCAATCTCCTCTGTCCGGGGCCGCCGATCTGCGGCAGAACGATGTGCCGGGCGTAGCGTTCGAGCTCGGCGTCGCCGAGGCTCATCTGCCGGTGGAGCCGAAGCCGCCGCTCCCGCGGGCGGTCTCGGCGAGGCTCGTCTCTTCCGAGAATTGGGCGCGGAGCACCGGCGCCGGCACCAGCTGGGCGATCCGCTCGCCGCGGGCGACGGGGAACGGCTCGGAGCCCAGATTGATCAGGATGACTTTCACTTCGCCTCGATAGTCGCTGTCGATCGTGCCGGGGGTGTTGAGGCAGGTGATGCCGTGGCGGATCGCCAGGCCCGAGCGCGGCCGGACCTGGACCTCGTAGCCGGGTGGAATCTCGATCGCGAACCCGGTCGCGAAGGCGTGCCGAGCGCCGGGCTCGAGCGTCAGCTCCTCGGCCGAAGCGATGTCCAAACCGGCCGCGTCCTCGGTCGCATATTTGGGCAGCGGTAGGCCATCACCGTGGGGCAGGCGGATAAGCTTGATCTCGATCATCCGATTTCCCTTGCGATCCGCTCGACCAAATGCCGCGCGACCTCGTCCTTGGCGGCTTCCGGCCAATCCTCAACGCCCTGCGCGGTGACCAGGTGAACCCGGTTGTGGGTGCTCCCCATGACGTCTCCGGACACGTCGTTGGCGACGATCCAGTCGGCGCGTTTCGCGGCGCGTTTGGCGACGGCGTTGGCAATCACGTCGTCGGTCTCGGCGGCAAAACCGATCAGCAGGCGCGGGCGATTGGTACTGGCGCCCAGCTCGGCGAGGATATCGCGGGTCGGCGTGAAATTCAGGCTCAGCCGGCCTTGGGTCTTCTTGAGCTTCTGAGCGGACGGTTCGACCCGCCAGTCGGCGACCGCGGCGACCATGACGGCGGCATCGCAGGGCAGGGCGCCCATCACCGCGTCGGCCATCTGCTCGGCGGTCTCGACGTCGATGCGCGACACTCCGCCGGGCGTCGCCAGCGTCACCGGCCCCGCAACCAGAGTCACTCGCGCGCCGGCTTCGGCGGCCGCGGCGGCAATCGCGAAACCCTGCCGCCCCGATGAGCGGTTGGCGATCACCCGGACCGGGTCGATCGGCTCGTGCGTCGGGCCGGCGGTGACGATGATGTGCTTGCCGTGGATGGTCACTTTTCGGTCAGATACTCGGCGCCGAGCCACTCTATGATCGCGGCCGGCTCGGGCAGCCGACCCGGACCGAATTCGCCGCACGCCATCTCGCCTTCGTCGGGATCGATGACGTGCACGCCATCGGCCTTCAATTGCGCGACATTGCGCTGGGTCGCGGGGTGCTGCCACATGCGCACGTTCATCGCCGGGGCGACGATCACCGGCTTGTCGGTGGCGAGCAGCAGCGTCGAGGCGAGGTCGTCGGCGACGCCGTGCGCCATCTTTGCCAGCAGGTCCGCGGTCGCCGGGCAGACGAGCAGGAAATCGGCCGCGCGGCTCAATTCGATATGGCCCATCTCGACCTCGTCCTTGAGGTCCCACAGGTTGGTATGGACCGGGCTCTGGGCGAGCGCGCCCAGGGTCATCGGCGTAACAAAATGCTCGCCGCCTTTGGTCAGAACTGGCGTCACCTGGTGGCCCGCTTTCTTGAGCAACCGCACCAGCTCGCAGCTCTTGTAAGCCGCGATCCCGCCTCCGACGATTAACAAGACGCGTTTCATGGCCACGGCCTAGCGCGCGGGGGCCGTTTCCGCCACCTCATCCTCGATGATCGCCGGCGGGACGATCCCGGAATCGAGGATCGCGGCAAAGGCGTCGCGGAACACGAACGGCCTCTTTTGCTGCCCGGCGCGGTGCGCGGCCTGGGCGAGGAGCCGGTCGAGCTGGAGCTTGCCGATGATGTAGCTGGGTCCGTAACCGGGCTGGCGCAGGTACAGCAATTGCTCGAACCCGACGAGGCGGCTGCTGGCGTCGGACCAGCCGCGCGGTGTCCACGCGGCGTGGTACTTGCCGGCCTCGTCGAGCCCGATCTCGTTCGACTGGACGCGCAGCGAGGCGAGCCCGCGCGCGGCGCGGTTGGCAAGCATCACCCAGACCAGCTCGCGGCCGTGCGGCACGTCGTCGTAAAGACCGGCGTGCATGGCGACTTCCTCTATCGCCGTAGCCCAGCCTTCGGAGCGGTCCTCGAACATGTTGAACAACGGCGTCTGCTGACGGATCGGGCTCGGGTGCGGCTCGTGCTTCAGCTGCGCAAGCTCGATCCAATGGTAAAAATGGCTGATCAAAGGCAGCGGGTCGAGCGCGGTGATGTGGGAAAAGAAATTGCGGTCGGCCGGCGCCACATAGCCGGGCGTCTGTGCGGCCAGCGCCGAGCGATAATAGGGCTTGTCGGCGATGAACCCGGCATCGACTAGCAGCCGGTAGTGCTTGTCGGTGCGCGCTTCGGAGAAGCCAGCGTAGGCAGTCTTGCTGGTCTCGGCGATCGGGGGCAGGCCGCGGTTGCGTACCTCCTCGAGCCGCAACGACGCGAGCGAGCGGTCGAGTTCGCGCTGCAGCAAAGTCGCTTGCTGGTCGAAATCGTAAGGGCTCAGCAGGACGTTCTTGAGGTACCAATTGTAATGGTCCTTGCCGAGACCCGACGGACCCTTGCGGCGCGGCGCTTCGGCCTTGATCCAGCGCGCATATTCCTCGGTCGCGAGGCGGGCATTCCGAACCGCGGCGCGAAGCTCGGGCGAGGCGCCTTGGAGGCTCGCGGGGCGACGTCCGCCGAGGTCTCGCACGCTGAGCGTGCCCGCCTCGAGCTGCGCCAATGCCTCGGCCTGCTCGATCAGCGAGCGGTCGCCATAGGCCCATAAATCATGCGCCCGGCTCGGCGCGAGGTTGACCCGGGCATCGGCCAGCAGTCCCGGGACCGCGCCAAGCAGCTCGGCTAGTTTGGCGTCGTCGGCGCGCGACAGCGGGTAAGCGAATTCGTAAAGGTCGATATTGGGCTCGGCGAACGTCCCCTCGTGCGCGGGGACGTCGCTCAGGTCGGCGAACACGGTCTGGTAAAAGCCTGGATCGCGCGCCCATGGCGTCAGCACGCGCAGGAAGAAATCGAGCCCGTTCATCTCGGCTTCGACCAGGCGATGGTCGCCACGTTGCGACGCACTCCAGCCGGTCGTGCCGATGGCTCCCAGGCGCTTTCGAAAATCGGGCAGGCGCGCGGCCTTGGCGGTCATTGCCCGCGCCGAATAAACGGGCTTGCCGCGGACGATTTGCGGATGGTTGAACGCCCGCCAGTCGGCGAACAATCGCACGAGCTGCGCATGGCCAGTGGCGGCAGGCGCGGCTGCAGCATTTGCGGGCGCGGCCATCATGACAATCGGCGCCAGGATTGCCAGTCCAACGAAAAAACGAAGCATCTCAACACCTTTCCCATAGTATCAAACAACGATCATCAGCGCTGCGGCAATGGCGGCCCCGACCGCGCCCGCTAGTGCATAGCCCAACCAGTGCCGCCGCTCGATCACGGCGATGGTGGGCAGCGGCGGGGCCGGTGGGGCGGCGCCACGCGGCGGGTAATATTCGTCCATCCGCTTGATCAGCTGCGGGATCAGCTTCAGTGCCCGCACCGCATCGATGATGCGATCGGCAAAATAGGCTTCGGGGCCGAGCTCGGAGCGCAACCAATCCTTGAGGAACGGCTCGGCGGTCTCCCACATGTTGATGTCGGGATCGAGGTTGGTGGCGACGCCTTCTTCCATCACCATGGTTTTCTGCAGCAGCAGCAAATGTGGCTGGGTCGGCATGTCGAAGTCGCGGGTGATCGAGAACAGGCTTTCGAGCATCCGCCCGACCGAGATGTCCTTGACCGGAAGGCCGCGGATCGGCTCGCCGGCGGCGCGGAGCGCGGTCGCGAACTCCTCGATACTGTGATGCGCCGGCACATATTGCGCCTCGAAATGGATTTCGGCGACGCGCCGGTAATTACCAGTGATGAGGCCGTAGAGGATCTCCGCCAGCCACATCCGCGCCCGCCGGTCGATCCGCCCCATGATCCCGAAATCGATCACCGCGATTCGACCGTCGGCGAGTGCGAACAGATTGCCCTGGTGGAGGTCGGCGTGGAAGAAACCGTCGACCACCGCCTGGCGCAGGAACGCGCGGACGAGGATCGCGGCGAGCGACTTGCAGTCGTGGCCGGCGGCGACCAGCGCGTCGCGGTCGTTCAGTTTGACCCCGTCGAGCCATTCGAGCGTCAGCACCCGCCGCGCGGTGCGCCGCCAGTCGATTTCGGGCACGAAGAATTCCGGCTCGGCGACCATGTTCTCGCGCAGCTCCGACGCCGACGCGCCCTCGCGCTGCAGGTCGAGCTCGCGGGCCGTCCATTGCTTGAAATGGGCCACCACAAGCCGCGGCCGCAGCCGCTCGAGCTCGCTGCCGCCGCTGCTCTCAATGTGCGCGGCCGCCCATTCATAGGTCTCGATCGCGTCGGCGAACTCCTCCTCGATCCCCGGCCGGAGCACCTTGACCGCGACGTCGCGCCCGTCGGTGGTCACCGCGCGGTGGACCTGGGCGATCGACGCCGCGCCGATCGGCACCGGATCGAAGCTTGCGTATAATTGGTCGAGCGGGGTTCCGAACGCGGTTTCGATCGCCGCCTTGATCGCCGGGAAGGGCGATGGCGGCAGGTCGTCCTGGAGCCGCGACAGATTCTCCGCTGCGCGATCGCCCACCAAGTCGGGGCGGGTGGACAAAGCCTGGCCAAGCTTGATCGCGGCCGGGCCAATCTCCTGCAGCGCTTTGGCGTAATCCGGCGTGGCTGGCGGGCTTGTTCCGATGCTCGCGATCTTCACCAGCCGGCGGACTTGCGGCGGGGTTAGGGGATCGGCCTCGATGCCCTTCAAGGCACCGTGACGGGCGAGCGTCCTTCCCCATTTGAGGAGGCGCCACAGATGGGTAACCGAAGCGGTCAAATCTTCCAGCCGCTGTGGATCGCGACCAGCCCGCCAAGCATCGGCTCGACGTTACTCCTCACGAAGTCGGCCTCCGCGATCATTTGCCGGAAGGCTTCGGGCTTGGGGAAACGGCGGATCGATTCGACGAGATACCGATAGCTCGCTTCATCGTCGGCGACCGCCTTGCCGATGCGCGGGATGACATGGTTCGCATAGGCTTCATAAGCATTGGCGAACCCCGGCCAGTCGCTGGTCGAGAATTCGAGGCAATAGAAGCGACCGCCGCGGTTCAGAACGCGATAGGCTTCGCTCAGCGCCGCGCCGATATCGGTGACGTTCCGGATGCCGAACGCGATCGTGTAGGCGTCGAAACTGCAATCCGCGAAGGTCAGCTGCCCCGCGTCATCGACCTGCCACGCGAGGCCCTCGATGCCGCGTTCCTTGGCGCGCTCTTCGCCCACGGCCAACATGTCCGGGTTGATGTCGGCGACCGTCACTCGGGCGCCGCGCTTTGCCATACGAAAAGCAACGTCGCCGGTGCCGCCGGCCATATCGAGAATCCGCTCGCCGGCGCGCGGCTTCACGCGGGCAACGAAGCCGTCCTTCCACAGCCGGTGCAGTCCGCCCGACATCAGGTCGTTCATCACATCATAGCGGCGCGCGACCGAGCTGAAGACCGCGCCGACCCGGCGGGTCTTCTCGTCCGGGTCGACCAGCTCGTCGCCGAAATTGACCTTGTTCGCCATGGCCACGCCTCTAGCGGGCTTGACGGCCCTTCGCCATATCGCGGGAGATGCCCGAGCTTCCCGAAGTCGAAACCACCGTCCGCGGCCTCGCTCGCGTGCTTGAGGGCCGGCGGCTGACCCGCGTCGAGCCGCGGCGGGCGGACTTGCGGCGGGCGTTTCCGCAAGACCTCGGCCAGCGGCTCACCGGCGCCACTGTGACCAGTCTCGGCCGCCGCGCCAAATTCGGCCTGATCGGCACCGACCGCGGCGACACCCTGGTCTTCCACCTCGGCATGTCCGGCCACTGGCGGATCGACCCCGGCGACCTTGGCCCGCATGATCATCTGCTGATCGATACGGACGAGCAGCGGCGGCTGGCGCTCAACGATGCCCGCCGTTTCGGCACGGTCGATCTCGTCGCTACCGACGCGCTTGCCGAGTGGCCGCCATTCGCTGCCCTCGGACCCGACGCCCTTGGCCCGGATCTCGACGCGCGGTGGTTCAGGCGCCGCTTCGACGGTCGCCAGGCTTCGGTCAAGGCCCTGCTCCTCGATCAGCGGATCATCGCCGGGCTCGGCAACATCTACGCCTGCGAGGCGCTTTTCCGAGCCGGCATTCACCCCGCGCGCGCCGCCGGCTCGATATCGCGTGCCCGGCTCGCGCGGCTTTCCACCGCGATTCCGCAAGTGCTCGGCGAAGCGGTAGCAGCGGGCGGATCGAGCCTGCGCGACTTTGCCAGCCCCGACGGCACACTGGGCTATTTTTCGAAGAGTTTTGCCGTCTACGACCGCGAGGGCCAACCGTGCCCTTGCGGCGGGACGGTGAAACGAATCGTCCAGGGCGGCCGCTCGACATTCTATTGCCCGCGCTGCCAGAAGTAGGGCGCCGGTTGACCGGAAACGCCTCTGAAGGTAGGGAGCGCGCATGTCGGCGCCGCCCTTTGGCTTTGGCGCCGCTTTTCATTGACCGACCATATCTAAGGACTTTTCGATGGCGAACACGCCGCAAGCCAAGAAGCGCATCCGCCGCAACGCCAACCGGGCCGAGATTAACGGCGCTCGAGTCGGCCGCATCCGGACCTTTATCAAGGCGGTCGAGTCGGCACTCGATTCGGGCAAGAAGGCCGATGCCGCCAAGGCGCTGAAAGAAGCGCAGCCGGAGCTGGCGCGCGGCGTTGCCCGGGGAGTCATTCACAAGAATACCGCCGCCCGCAAATTTTCGCGGCTGTCCAAAAGAGTTGCGTCTCTGGGTTGACTCCCTGCCTCAAAAAGAGACTGCAAATTCAGCGACCGCCATGCTGACAATTGGTCCCGAATCGGGACCTTCAAAAAAGTGAGCATTTCCGGCGATTCGCGCGTTCGGTAAATTCGAACCTAATGAGAAAGTCGCAGTTTTCTGCGCTAATCCCAGCTTTCCGAGACTTTTCACTGTCAAGGCTCATTATTTCACTTTTGTGAAAAAACATGTCTTGAAAGCTTGGCCAGAGGCTTCCAGAAACGTTCCTCCGGGCGCGAGTCTCGCGCTGGGGGGTTAGAGAGAGAAACAGCCACGGGCGTTGCGACTCTGGTCGGACGCAGCGGTTCCTTTTTGTCTTGGCCAACAGAGACGGGAGGCAGGCGGGCAAGTGCAAGGCGATCGATCCTTCTCGTCTTCGGAACTCGCCGACGCACCTATCGCAGCACCCCTCGAAGCAGCCTGGGACTCGATTCGCGGCGGTCTTCGCCGGGACCTCGGCGTGCGCACCTTCGACGGCTGGCTGAAGCCCGCTACCCTGGGCGCGTTCGATCCCGACAGCGGCAGCCTCGAGATCCTGATGCCGAGCCAGTTTATGGCCGACTGGGTCCGCTCGCACTTCGGCGAGCGACTGACCCTGGCATGGAAGACGGTGCTGCCGATCGTTCAAGAAGTCAGGGTGGCCGCTGCCGCCGACGCGCCGCGCCCGTCTCCGTTGCTGATCCTCGAGAATGTTCCCGAGCCGCCGCCAGCAGTCCGCGATCCGTCGGCGCCGAACTTCGACCCGCGCTACCGCTTCGAGACGTTTATCGTCGGCAAGGCCAATGAAGTCGCCGCATCTGCCGCCCGCACCTTGGCGGGCGCTGACTCGGTCAGCTTCAACCCGTTGTTCATCCACGGCGGCACTGGCCGCGGCAAAACCCACCTGCTGCACGCGATCGGCCACAGCTTCCTCGCGATCCACCCGGGCAAGCGCGTGGTGTCGATGTCGGCCGAAAAGTTCATGGTCGAGTTCATCCGCGCCTTGAAAGCCAATGACACGATCGGCTTCAAGGGCCGCCTTCGCAGTGCCGACCTGCTGCTGATCGACGACGTCCAGTTTATCGCCGGCAAGGATTCCACCCAGGAGGAATTCTTCCACACGATGAACGAGATCATCACCGCCGGGCGGCGGCTGGTGATCACCTCCGACCGCGCCCCGCAGGACCTCGACGGGGTTGCGCCGCGGATCCTGTCGCGGCTGTCGTGGGGACTGGTCGCCGACATCAACGCGGCTGATTTCGAGCTTCGCTTCAACATCATCGAAGCCAAGCTCTCGGTGCTTCCGGGCGTCGCAATGCCGCGCAACGTGGTCGATTTCCTCGCCCGGCGGGTAACCTCGAGCGTCCGCGAGCTGGAAGGCGCTTTGAACCGTATCGCCGCCTACGCGATGATGACCGGGCGGGAGATCGACGTCGCTTTTGTCGAGGAGGTTCTCGCCAATGTGCTGCGCGCCAACCAGCGGCGTATTTCGATCGACGAGATCCAGACCCAGGTCGCCGAGCATTACCGCATCCGCAAGGCCGAGATGACCTCGGCCCGGCGGGCCCGCGAGGTTGCGCGCCCACGCCAGGTGGCGATGTACTTGTCGAAGCAGCTGACGCCCAAGTCGCTGCCCGATATCGGCCGGCGTTTCGGTGGCCGCGATCACACCACCGTCATTCATGCGGTCAAACAGATCGAGCGGCTGCGCGCCAACGACGCCGAATTGGACGCCGACATCCGCCTGCTGACCCGCCAGCTCGAAGGTTAGACGACAGAGGCTGATCGGGGCGGAGGTATTCGGCCACTCCGCGGGCTCAAGAAAAGGCCCGGCCGGAATAATCCGACCGGACCTTTCTTTTGCCCCCGACGAACCAGCTTAGCGCTTGCGGGCGGGAACCGTGATCTTGACCGTCTCGCCGTTGCGCCCGGGGAAACCGGTGAACATCGCTTCGATCAAATTGGGCACCAGAACGCCCATCTCGTCGGTCTGCGAGCGGGCCTTGGCATGGCCTTCGAACAGCGGCGCGTTGTTGCCCTTGCCGACGATGTCCATGTCGAGATAGCTCTTGTAGACCGTGTAGCTGCGGATCGCGCCGCCGTAGCCGCGGCCGTAGCCGGCATAGGGCGACGAATACCAGAACGGGTCGTTCCAGCCGTAATAGAAGGGCGAGCGGCCGCCCCAATAGCCGAAGCGCGAATAATAAGGCCGGCCATAGAAGCCACCATAGAACGGGTCGTAGCCGAATGGGTCGCCGAACCCGTAGCCGTAGCGCGAGCGGTCGAACGGGTCTTCGGTGTATTCCGTCCGGCCCTCGTCGACGCCATAGTCGAGCTTGACCAGCATGCTGGCGAACTGCGGGGCGCCGGCCGGCGTGTAGCCTTTGGCGCTAAGCTGTTGCGAGACGATTGCCGCGTAGCGGTTGAATTCCAGGTTCTGCGGCGAGCCCGCGGCGGGCACCACGTAGAACGTTTGCCCGGCCGGCGCCGGCATCGCCTGGTAGCGTGAAACCTGGGTGCGCAGGCCGGTCGCACAGCCTGCGAGACCGAGCGCGCCTGCTCCAAGAAGCAAGGTCCCGGCCAACTTGATGATCTTGTTCATAGCGCGCCCTCGAGTCGGATAGTGAGTCGAAAATCCTGTGGATATCCGGACGCTTAATAGCGAAAACGGCCTGAACTGTCGATTAAGCGTTGCGTGGGCGGGTCAGACCGACGGCATCATAGGCGCGCGCCAGAGTGGGGGCGGCGAGTGCGGCGGCTTTGTCGGCGCCGTCGGCGAGCAATTTGTCGAGCATCGCCGGGTCGCTGCGGAATTCCTCGAGCCGCCTCCTCAAGGGCGTGAGAAGCGCGACCACCGCCTCGGCCAGCGCCGGCTTGAACGCACCGAACCCCTGGCCGGTAAAGCGGGCCAGGACCTGTTCGACGCTTTCCCCGGTGACCGCGGCATAGATGCCGACGAGATTGCGGGCTTCGGGGCGCGTCTCGAGCAACTTGGGATCGTCGGGCAGCGGCTCGGGATCGGTTTTCGCCTTGCGGATTTTCTGCGCGATCAGCTCGTCGCTGTCGGTCAGGCTGATCCGGCTCATGTCCGACGGGTCGGACTTGGACATTTTCGCATTGCCGTCGCGCAAGGACATGACGCGCGCCGCCGACCCGCCCCCGATGTACGGCTCGGGCGGCACGAACAGATCGACGTCGAAGTCTGAGTTGAACTTGATGGCAATGTCGCGCGCGAGCTCGATATGCTGTTTCTGATCGTCGCCGACCGGCACGTGAGTCGCGCGATAGAGCAGGATGTCGGCCGCCTGCAGCACTGGATAGGCGAACAGGCCGACGCTGGCGCCTTCGCGGCTTTTGCCCGACTTCTCCTTGAACTGGGTCATCCGGTTGAGCCAACCCATGCGCGCCGTGCAGCCCAGGACCCAGGCAAGCTCGGCGTGGGCGGGGACCGCGCTGTGGGCGAAGACGATCGACTTGTCCGGGTCGATGCCGCTGGCGATCAGCGCCGCCGCCATTTCGCGGACGCTCGAGCGCAGTTGCCGAGGGTCGACATCGATAGTCAGCGCGTGAAGGTCGGCGAGGAAGTAGAGGCATTCGGCCTCGTCCTGCATGCGCACCCAGCGCAGGATCGCCCCCAGCAGGTTGCCGAGGTGCAGGTCACCGGTTGGCTGGATGCCGGAGACGACGCGCATTCGATCACTGGTCACTGGCGGGTCACTGGTCACTGGGCGCGGCCTTCCTGCGAAGGAGGATGCGAACATCGTCGCGGTTCATTGCACCGATCACCCATGCCACCCCGAAATAGACGATGCCGCCGACTGCGACCAGCGCTCCAACGCCGAGCAGCCGATCGCCGGCCGAGCCGGCAAAGCGGCCAACGAGTACCAGCTGCACCCCGTATAGCGCGGCCGCCATCGCCGCCGCGGCGATCAGCTGGCGGACGAGGCGCGAAACCAGCCAGCCCTCGAAGCGGAAATGCCCGCGCCGCGCCAGTAGCACATAGAGGATCAACGCATTGAGCCAGGCGGAAGCCGCGGTGGTCGCGGGAAGCGCGGCGATGCCGATCACCGGGACTAGCGCGAAGTTCGCGGCGACCCCGATCGCCAGCGCCACCAATGCCACCACGACCGGCGTCTTCATGTCCTTGCGGGCATAGAAGCCGGGAGTCAGCACTTTGGTCATGACGTAAGCGGGGAGGCCGGCGACGATGATCGACAGAACCAGCGCGGTGGTGGCGGCATCGGTCGCGGAGAATTTCTGCCCCTGGTAAATTGCCGCGATGATCGGTCCGGCGCAGACAGCCAAAGCGATCGCTGCCGGGAGGGTGAGCAGCATTGCAAGCTCGGTTGCCTGTCCCTGGAGCTTCGACGCGCCGTTAGCGTCGCCCTGGCCGACATGGCGACTGACGGCCGGGAGGATGGCCGTGCCGAGCGCAGAGCCGATGATCGCCAGCGGCAGCTGGTTCAATCGGTCGGCGAAGCCCAGATAGACCAGGCTGCCTTGCGGCAGGCTGGTGGCGAAGTAGGCATAGAATAATTGGCTGATGTAATAGAGGCCCCCGCCCAGCGTCGCCGGCAGGATCAGGATCAGCAGCTCCTTGACGCGAGGCGTCATCCGCGGCGGTCTCAGGCGGAGCTTGATCCCGGCGCGCACGGTCGCTCCCCAACAAAGGGCCAGCTGGAGGATACCGCCGGCGATCACTGCGAGCGCCATCGCCCGCGCCGTCGCCGGGCCGCCCTCCGGCACCGCGAGCAGCGCGACGATCAGCATCATGTTGAGCAATGCGGGGGCGAAGGCCGCCGCGGTGAACCGGGTCAGCGAATTGAGCACACCCGAGAACAGCGACACCAGGCTGATGAAGATGAGATAGGGGAAGGTGATGCTTGTCAGGTCCAGCGCCAGCGCAAACTTTTGCGGCTCATCCTGCCAGCCCGAGGCGACCAGCATGACGAACGCCGGCATGAAGATCTCGAACACAATGGTGACCAGGATCAGCGCCGGCAGGAATACGGCGAGGACCTCCTCGGCGAAGCGCTTGGCCTCCTCCATGCCGCCCTCGCCATGCAGCCGTTGGCTGAACAGCGGGACGAAGCCCTGGCTAAACGCGCCCTCGCCGAACAGGCGGCGGAACAGGTTGGGAATCAGGAACGCCAGGGCGAAGGCGTCGGCGGCCATTCCGGCGCCCATGATCCGGCTGGCGACCATGTCCCGGGCAAACCCGAGGTTGCGGCTGACCATGGTCAGCCCGCCGATTGTCCCGCCCGCCTTGAGAAGGTTCATGCGCCCGGTCGTCAGCCTTGCGGGGTTTTATCGGCGGCGTCGGCCGGCCCGGCATCCCCGCCCGGTTCTTCTGCCGGCTCGTCAATCGGCTCCCCGCCAGAACCCCCATTATGGCCTTCGCCGCCGGTGTCTACCTGCGCCTGTTCCGCCGCCTGGAGCTGCGCCATGTACGCGGTGCCGAAGTCAATCGGGTCGAGCAGCAGGGTCGGAAAGCCGGTGTTCTGCGACGCATCGGCGATGATCTGGCGCGCGAACGGGAAGAGCAGGCGCGGCGCCTCGATCAGCAGGAACGGCGGCAGCGCTTCCTCCGGGAAATTCCGCAGGCCGTAGAGACCGGCGTAGCTCAAATCGATCAGGAAGTGGACGCCTTGCTCGGAGCGGGCCGCGACTTCGATCTTGAGCTGTACCTCGTGGACGTCGTCCGCGACCGCGTTGACGTTGATGTTGAACTGCACCTCCAGCTGCGGCTGGGCCTGCCACTGGAAGGCTTGCGGTGAGCTCGGGCTTTCGACCGATAAATCTTTGATATATTGAGCGATTGTCGCGACCTGCGGTTCGCTGTCCGGATCCCCGGAACCATTTCCGCGATTGATCGGGTCCTGGTCGGCCATGCTGCTTCGTCCTTCGAGTATTTGTGGGTTGCTCGCGGACCCTGAAATGGGGCCTGCGCGTTGCGGGGGCGACTAGCAGTCGTGGAAAATGGGCGCAATGCCACGTATTGGACTGAGGCGCGCAATGACTTCTGGCGCGTTGCCCATGGGTTGCACTACCATGGGTCGAAATTGGCATCGTTTGAATCAGCCAGTCTTTGAACTCTGGGTCCCGCGCATTATGTTGCGGGTGAATTAGCAAGGATCGGATCGCAAGTTTTGGCCGTCATCGTCATTCTCGCTTTGGTTGCCCTGTTCATCGGCCTGCGCCTCTACAGCGTTCTGGGCGAGCGCACGGGCCACGAGCAGCAGCCGATCCTGAAGCCGGCGGACCCCGACGGAATGGTCGAGCCGCGGGTCAGCCAGCCGTCGATGGTCCCGCCGAGCGCCGGCGACGCCGGCGACATGGCGTTCCTGCCGACGGCCGGTCCGGCCGTCCGCGCCATCCTGGCCGCCGACCCCAGCTTCGACGTCGCCCATTTCCTGGAAGGCGCCAAGGCGGCTTACCGGATGGTCCTGGATGCCTATTGGAAGGGCGAGCTCGAAACCGTCAAATCGCACGTCGACGGCAATGTGCTCGAAGCGTTCACCGACGCCGCCGCCCAGCGCGACAAAGAGGGCCTGACGCTCGACAACCGCCTGGTGGCGATCGAGCAGGCGGTGATCGCCGAAGCCGCGCTCGACCGCACCGTGGCGGTGGTCACCGTAAGGTTCGAAGCCGATATCGCCGCCGTGACCCGCAACAAGGCTGGCGAAGTTGTCGCTGGATCGCTGAGCGATGCCGTGCAGACGCGCGACCTGTGGACCTTCCGACGCGACCTTGCGGCGAGCGACCCCAACTGGCTCCTGATCGAAACCGACGAGGAAGAGTGAGGCGCTCAGCCCGAGCGCTCGCGCTCTTCTCCCTCGCTTTGCTGTCGGCCTGCGCGACCCGGCCGCTGCCGCCTGCTGAAGCGCCGCCGGTGACCCCTGCGCCGGCCCCGGCCCCAAGACCGACACCGGTCCCAATCCCAGTGCCGCCACCGACGCCTGTCGCTGCCAACGCGAGGCTGACTGGCCTCACCCTTGTCTCCCCTCCGGCAAACCTCAACCAGGTCCAGGCTGCGCGGGCTTTGGCCGCATTTCGGATCAGCTGCCCGTCGCTGCAAAGACGTCGGGACGTCTCCGAGCTCACCAACGGCGCCGAATGGGCGGGCGTGTGCGCCGAGGCCAGGACGCTTCCTGACGAGCAGGCGCTGGGCTTCTTCTATCACCGGTTCGACTGGGTGCGCGTCGGCGGTGGGCAAACATTCGCAACCGGCTATTACGAGCCCGAGATCGCTGGCTCGCGGGTCAAGGCGCCGGGCTTTGAAGTCCCGATCTACCGCACTCCTTACGACCTTATCCGCTGCACCCGCGCCGATGGCGGCAGCGGGCGCGGCCGCATCGACTCAACCGGTCAGTGCGTCCTCCATTTCACCCGGGCCGAGATCGAGGGCGGTGCGCTCGCTGGACGCGGGTTGGAGCTGGGTTGGGCTGCGGATCCGGTCGAGCTGTTTTTCCTCCACATCCAGGGCTCTGGGCGGGTTAAGCTGCCCGACGGATCGGTGCTGCGGATCGGCTACGATAACCAGAACGGCCGCGAATATGTCGCCATCGGGCGACTGCTCCGCGATCGCGGAATCCTGCCTCCGGGCGGCGCGTCGATGCAGGCGATCGTCGACTGGATGCGCGCCAATCCCGATGCCGGGCGGTCGCTGATGCGCGAGAATCTGTCATACATCTTCTTCAAGGAGCTGACCGGCCCGGGCCCGCTCGGTGCGATGGGCCTTCCGGTCACGCCGCAAGGCACGGTTGCCACCGATCCCCTGTTCGTGCCGTTGGGAGCACCGGTGTTCCTGACTCTCGACCGTCCCGAAGCGAACGGCCTGTGGATTGCGCAGGACACCGGCGGCGCGATCAAGGGGGCCAACCGCTTCGACACTTTCTGGGGTGCCGGCGCCGATGCGACCCGGATCGCCGGCGGAATGTCGGCCTCGGGCCAGGCCCTGATCCTGCTGCCGAAGGGCAGCGCGGCGCGTGCGCCAGCTCAGCCCTGAGGAGGCCGAGCTGTGGGCGCGCGTTACCGCCACCATTCGCCCGCTTTCGCGACAGCCCTCATCCTCGGCAGAGCCGGAAACGCCGCAGCCACCGCCACCGCAGAAGCGGCCTTCTGAGCCACCGCCACGCAGGCCTGCCCCGCCGCCGGTACGACCACGGCCCGGGACAACGCTGGATGGAAGCTGGGACCGGAAGCTTCAGTCGGGCTCGGTCGCGCCCGACCGCATCCTCGATCTCCACGGCCTCAATCTCGACAAGGCCTGGAGCGCCATCGACCTGGCCCTGGAACGCGCGATCGACGCCGGCGACCGGGTGCTGCTGCTGATTACCGGTCATGAACGGCCCGGGACTCCGCCGGTCCAGCGCGGGCGGATCCGGGCCGCGGTCCACGACTGGCTGGCGGTGTCCCGCCATGCCCCTCGAATTGCCGCGGTCCGGGCGGCCCATTCGCGTCACGGCGGAGGGGGCAGCCTCTACATCATCATTCGCCGCCATTAATCGCGTTCACTCCACGCTTTCTTAACCGCTCTGATTTAATCGCCGAGACGGAGACGGATACCGCCGTCCGCGGGGCGTGAACTTAGCGATGAGAGAAGGCACAGCCGAGAAGATCAGCAACGCGCTTTTGTCGGGCGCGGCCGGCTTTGCTTCGTTCATTTTTTCCCTTGCGGCCTTGCTCTATCTCACTGAATTTAATGCGAAAATCCTCGCGTCCATAGCGGCCGGCGCGTTTTGCCTGCTGATCAGCTACATTGCCTCGGAGCGCCCCAACAGCGAGAATGCCCGGGCGCTCGCCGCGCTCGGCGATCGCCTGCTCGCGGTCGAGGACGGCGATCTCATCTCCCCCGCACCGCCTTCGGTTCGCAAGATTATGCCCAAGATCGCGGCCGCGGTGGACACTCTATTCTCCGAAGTGCGCGCTTCCATCGAGAATGCTCATGCGCTCGGCATGTACGACCGGTAACCTCGCTCCCCAATCGCCTTCATTTTCGCTCCGAAGCCGACAAGCTTCTGGGCGAACTTCCACCCGGCGCGCGGTCGGCGATGCTGTTTGTCGATCTCGACCGGTTCAAGCTGGTCAACGACAGCCTTGGCCATGCCCGCGGCGACCAGCTGTTGATCATGGTCGCCAACCGCCTTCGAGTCGTGGTCACGGCGGAATTCGGCGAGGCCATGCAGCGCCGCCCGTTGCTGGCGCGCCTTGCCGGCGATGAATTCACGCTCTTCTTCCCGGATATCCAGTCGCCGGCGGAAATCGAACGCGTCGGCCGCCGAATTGCGCTCGCGATTGCGGAGCCTTTCGAGCTCGGTGGGCACAGCGTCGATATCGGCGCTTCGATTGGTGTCTCGATCTGCCCCGACAACGGTTCGACGATCGAATCCCTGATGCGGGCGGCCGACATCGCGATGTACCACGCCAAGTCCACCGGCGGCGGGAAACATTGCCTGTTCAACGACGAGCTGGCCGCCGAGCACCAGCGCAAGGTGGAGACGGAACGGGCGTTGACCGAAGCCGTCCAGCGCGACGAGTTCCTGCTCGCCTTCCAGCCCCAGTTGAGCCTCGTCAGCGGCGAAATCGTGGGCGCCGAAGCGCTGCTCCGCTGGAACCATCCTCGCGATGGCCTGCGCATGCCGGGCACCTTCATTCCCATCGCCGAAAAGACCGGAGTGATCACCGACATTGGCGATTGGGTGATGGCCGAGGTCGCCTCGGTGCTCAGTTCCTGGCAATCTAACGGCGTCGGCCGACGGCTCGCGTTTAACGTCAGCCCGCGGCAAATCGATCGTGTGGATTTCTTCGCCCGGCTGCGCCAGTGCTTTGCCGATGAGGGCGTTCCGTTGTCGCTGGTCGAACTCGAGTTCACCGAGAGCGCGGCGATGGAAGTGTCCGAAACGGTGCTCGCCGAAATCGCTAACCTACGGGCCGATGGTGCGACCATTGCCATCGATGACTTCGGGACCGGTTATTCCAACCTCGCGCGCCTGCGGACCATGCCGCTCGACCGGGTCAAGCTTGATCCGTCTCTCATCGCCGACATCGAACATTGTGAACGTGCCCGCGTCATCGTGCAGGCCGTCATCCAGCTGATCCGCGGCGTCGGCTGCGAGATCGTTGCCGAAGCGGTCGAGACCGTCGCCCAGGCCGATATCCTGCGGGCGATGGGCTGCGACGTGGTGCAGGGCTACATCTTTGCCCACCCGATGTTCGAAGACGACTTTCTCCAATGGACCACCAACCCCGAGCGCAGCTCGCGCTCGGTCGCTTAGCCCAGCACTTTTTTCACGATCCGCTCGTAGATCCGCGACAGAGCGGCAATGTTGTCGAGGCTCGCGCTCTCGTCGAGCTTGTGCATGGTCGCGTTGGGCAGGCCGAAATCGACCACCGGGCACAGCTGGATCAGGTAGCGGCCATCGGACGTCCCGCCACCCGTCGACAAATTGGGTGTAAGGCCTGTCTCGTCGCGGATGGCATCGACGACGAGGTCGTAGAGCTCGCCGGGCGGAGTCAGGAAAGCCTCGCCCGAGATTTTCGCCACGACCTTAGACCCGGGCGCCTCGCGCGCCGCGGTCTCTTCGACCAGCCGCACGAGATCGGCGCCGCGATGGAGATTGTTGAAGCGGATGTTGAGCCGCGTACTCGCCGAGCCGGGGATCAGGTTAGTCGCGCCGGCGGGCGCCGAAATATCCGTGAATTCGAGGTTGGACGGCGGAAAGGCGTCGGTCCCATCGTCGAGGTGGATCGCGTCCAGGGCGGCGACCAGCCGGCCGAGCGGCGGGATCGGATTGTCGGCGCGGTGCGGGTAGGCGACATGGCCCTGGGTGCCAGGCACCTTGAGCCACATGTTGACCGAGCCGCGGCGGCCGATCTTGACCGTGTCGCCGAGCACGGCGTCCGAGGTTGGCTCGCCGATCAGGATCATGTCCGGGCGGATTTGGCGCTGGTTGAGCCAGTCGATGATCGCCGGCGTGCCAAACGTCGCCGGACCTTCCTCGTCGCCGGTGATCAGCAGGGAGACGGTGCCGCGCTGAGGGTCGGCGCGCGAAACCGCAGCGACGAACGCCGCGACTGCGCTCTTCATGTCGTTGGCGCCGCGCCCGGTCAGCACGCCATCCGCGACGTTTGCCGAGAACGGGTCGCTGTTCCAGCCGTCGCCCGGAGGCACCACGTCGAGATGGCCGGCAAAGCCGAAATGCGGCGCGCCTTCGCCACGAATCGCGATGAGATTCTCGACCGGGCCATCGGGCGGCTCGCCGGCAATGAAGCGATGGACCTCGAAGCCGAGCGGCGCGAGCGCGGCCTCCAGCACATCGAACACTTCGCCGCGGGCGGGCGTGACGCTCGGGCAGTTGATCAGCGCGCTTGCAAGCGCGATTGGGTCGATCGACATTGTCGTCGCCTAGCAAAGGACAACAGGATGCCCAAGGTCGACCTCAACCGCATCGAGCAGACCAACACCACCGGCTACCCGCCGCCGTTCAACCAGGATGTCGCCGGACGGCATTTTCGCCGCCTCGCGCCCGCGCATGGCCTCACCGACTTCGGGGTCAGCGAAGTGACCCTCGAGCCCGGCGCCTGGTCCAGCCAGCGCCACTGGCATTATGGCGAGGACGAATTCCTCGTGATGGTCGAAGGCGAAGCGGTGCTGGTCGAGGACGACGGCCGCACGACCCTGCGCGCCGGAGATCTCGCGGCCTGGCCCAAGGGCGTCGCCGACGGCCATCATTTGATCAATGAAAGCGACGCCCCATGCCGCTTCATCGTGTTCGGCGGGGGCGTGAATACGGGTGGCTGCTACTCGGATATCGACATGATGTGGGACGTCAATGACGGCTACACCCACAAGGACGGCACGCCTTACCCGGCGTCTTGACTAGGCCGCCGCCTCATATTGCTCGATGACCCACGGCTCGTCCTGCGCCTGGTCGATCCAGTCATGAACGTGCGGGTGCGACAGCACCGCCTTCATGTAGAGCGCGGCGAACGGCGGCACCGGCACCCCATAGGTGATGAAGCGGGTGACGACCGGGGCGTACATGATGTCCGCCGCGCACCAGTCGCCGAACAGGAAATTGCCGGTGCCGCCAAAGCGGGCGCGGGCCTGCGCCCACAGCTGCAGGATGCGGTTGATGTCGTCCGTGACGCCGTCGCTGAGCTCGCGCGGGGAGAAGCTCTTGCGCACGTTCATCGGCAGCTCGCGGCGAAGATTGGCGAAGCTCGCATGCATTTCCGCGGCCATCGACCGAGCCATGCCGCGCGCCGCATCGTCCGTGGGCCAAAAACGGTCGCGGCCGACGCGGTCGGCGAGGAACTCGATGATCGCCAGGCTGTCCCAGACGACGCATGTCCCGTCCCACAGGATCGGCACCTTGCCCAGCGAGGGGGCGAACTCGTCGCCCTCGCGGCGCTTCTCCCACTCATCGTCGAACATCGGCACGACCAGTTCCTCGAACTCTTCGCCGGATTGCTTGACGGCCAGCCATCCGCGCATCGACCAGCTCGAGTAGGCGCGGTTGCCGATGATCAGCTTGAGCATGCGGAATTTCCTAAGTGGTCGCTTCGAGGATTGCAGTACGCAACTCGGCGATCCCGCTACCGGTTTCGCTCGACGTAGTGAAGATGCGCGGGTGCGCCGCTGGATGCTTGGCGGCTTCGGCCACCGTCGTCTCCAGCACTGAGGCCATGTCCGTCGTCTTTACCTTGTCGGCCTTGGTCAGCACGAGGTGGTAGCTGACCGCCGCACCGTCGAGCATGTCCATCACTTCATGATCGACCGGCTTCAAGCCGTGACGTGCGTCGACCAGCACCAGCGCGCGCTTGAGCACTGCCCGGCCGCGCAGATAGTCATTGATCAGGAAGCGCCAGCGCCTGACCATGTCCTTGGGCGCCTCGGCGAAGCCGTAGCCGGGCATATCGACCAGCCGGATCTGAAGCGGCTTTCCGACCTCGAAGAAATTGAGTTCCTGCGTGCGGCCGGGCGTGTTCGAGGTGCGCGCCAGCCCCTTGCGATTGGCGAGCGCGTTCAACAGCGAGCTCTTGCCGACGTTGGAGCGGCCGGCGAAAGCGATCTCCGGCACCGTCGGGTCAGGCAGGAACTCGAATCCCGGAGCCGATTTCAGGAAATCGATCGGCCCCGCAAACAGCTTTCGGGCGCGTTCCGCCAGCTTCTCAGCCGCGTCCACTATCCAGTCGCCGGCGCGGGTTCGTCGATCTTGTCGAGCCCGTAGCGCTTGTACAGCCACCATTGCTGCGCGATCGTCAGGATGTTCGAGACCACCCAGTAGAGTTGCAGGCCGGCCGCGAACGGCGCCATCACAACCATCATCACCCACGGCATGATGGCGAAGATTTGCTGCTGGGTCGGGTCCATCTGCGCCGGGTTCAATTTGAACTGCATCCACATGGTGATACCGAGCAAGATCGGGAGGACGCCGATGGCGAGGAAAAAGGGCGGCGTGAAGGGCAGCAGCCCGAACAGATTGACCGGGGTCATCGGGTCCGCCGCCGACAAGTCCTTGATCCACAGCGCGAACGGCTGGTGGCGCATTTCGACCGACACCATCAGCACCTTGTAGAGCGCATAGAACACCGGGATCTGGAGCAGGATCGGCAGGCAGCCGGCAGCGGGATTGATCTTCTCGGTCTGGTAGAGCTTCAGAATTTCCTGCTGCTGCTTGGGCTTGTCGTCCTTGTGGCGCTCCTGGATCGCCTTCATCTTCGGCTGCACCTTGCGCATCGCCGCCATCGACTGGAACTGTTTCTGCGCGATCGGGTACATCAGCAGCCTGACGATGAAGGTCAGGCAGATGATCGCCACGCCGAAATTGCCGGTGGTTTTGAACAGCCACAGGAGCAGGTCGAAAATCGGCCGCATGAACCATTCGAACCAGCCCCAGTCGACCGACTTGGACAGCTTCGGGATGCCCATGTCCTCGTAGCGGTCGAGAACCGTTTTTTCCTTGGCGCCGGCAAAGAGATGCGTTTCCGTCGTGACTGCCTTGCCGGGCGGCACGATAATCGGTTCGCGCGCATAGTCGGCCTGATAGGCGCCGTTAGGAGCCCGGCGGAAGCTCGCCGAAATCGACGCATTCTGCGACGGTGCCAGCGCGGTCAGCCAATATTTGTCGGTGAAGCCGAGCCAGCCGCCGCGGCTGGCAAAATGCTCGCCGTTCGGGCCCGCCTCGTCGAGGGTCTCCCAATCGATGCCGTAATTGGCGGCGCCGTTCAAAAATCCCATCGGTCCGACATGCATCGTCCAACCAGTGGGATCGGGCGACTTGTTGGCGCGGCTGATCAAGCCGTAGGGTCGCACCGCGATCGCACCGGCACTGGCGTTGGCGATGCGCTGTTTGACCGTGAACAAATAATTGTCGTCGACCGACACGGTCTGCTCGAATTGCTGGCCGCCGGGGCTGGTCCAGCTCAGCGTCACCGGCCGGCCCGGAGTGAGGATGGGCGCGCTTGCCTGCCACACGGTGTCGGGTCCCGGCGCCTGAATGCCCTCGCCAGTCCAGCCGAAGCTGGCGAAATAGCCGCCGGGCGCGCCGGCCGGCGACAGCAGCCGCACCGGCGGGGACTTCTTGTCGATCGTCTGCCGCTCGCGCAGCAGCACCAGGTCGTCGATCCGCGCGCCGGTAAGGTTGATCGAGCCCTGGAGGCTGGGTGTCTCGATCCGCACCCGCGGAGTCGAGGCGAGCACGGTCGCGCGGCCCTTGAGCGCCTGCGGCCGGTCGGCGGCGATATCGGCGGGTTGAGCGATCGGCTTCGCCTTGCCGTTCTCGACCTGGACGGTCTGCGGCCCGGCGGTCGGCAGGAAGCGGTCGGACACCAGGCTCCAGCCGAGCAGCACCAGCGCGCTCAGCATGATGGCGAGGATCATGTTCTTATTGTCGGTCAATTCGGAAACCTCGTCATGGAACGGGCCTTGTCATGGCACTGGCCTTGTCACGGAACAGGATCGTGGCCTTGGCCGCCCCAGGGATGGCAGCGGAAGATGCGTTTCAGCGCCAGCCAGCTACCCTTCGCGGCCCCATAGCGCGACAAAGCGGTGATCGCATAGGCCGAGCAGCTTGGCGTGTAGCGGCAGCTTGGGGCGAGGACCTTGGACGGGCCCAGCTGCCAGCCGCGAGCAATCCCGATGAGCAGCCGCGCGATCATCGGCGAAGCTTTTCCAAAGCGCGCTCCAGCTCCTGCCGCAGTTGGCCGAAGTCGCGCTCGATCCCGCCGGCGCGGCCGATCAGCACATGGTCCGAACCGCCGAAGCCACCGGCCGGCAGGAATTCGCGGGCGAGGGCGCGCAGGCGGCGCTTCATCCGGTTGCGGACGACGGCGCCGCCGATTTTCTTGGTGACGGTGAAACCGACGCGAATGGCTTGGTCGCCATCGGCGCGGTCGCGGACAAGCAGGACAAAACCAGGCGTCGCCGCGCGTCGGCCGGCGTTGGCGGCCAGGAAATCGGCGCGTTTACGAAGGGTGGTTAGGCGCTGAGCTTCTTGCGGCCGCGCGCCCGGCGCGCCGCGAGGATCTTGCGGCCGCCGACCGTCGCGCTGCGGTGACGAAAGCCGTGCCGCCGCGCGCGGACCAGATTGCTCGGCTGAAAGGTGCGCTTCATCGCTCATGCCCTTAAAATTCAAAGTGAACGTAAGTTCAATGAAAAAAGGCCGCCGATGGGGCAGCCGCTGTCGTTTGCGCCGATAGTGGAGGGGCTTGCCAAAGTCAATTGGCACGCCCTTCCCGATCGCTCCATTTTTCGGGTGGCTTGGCGGGGGGATCGGGGATCAGCGTTTCGACTGGCTCTTCGGCGAGTTCGTCCGCCGGGGGTGGGCCTGCAAGCTCCTCGCGCGTCTTGCGCCGAGTCTCGCGGCGCAGCGCGCTACGGCGCCTCAGGCCCCAATCGGCCCAGCGGCCAATCTTAGGCTGCTGGCGCTTGAACCGGACATAGCGGCGCTTGGCCCACATGCTGGTCTTCAGCACCATGGCGAGCCCGATCGCGAAGACGAAAATGCCGCCCGGGCCGGGAATCGCCCCGGCCAGTGGCGACAACAGGATGAGCACGACCCCGACACCGAAGATCGTCCATTCCACCGCGGGGTGGTCGATGAACTTGTCCATTTGGTCGCGGCTGATCATGTCCCAGAATGTGGTTGCCTGCGGCGGTTCGCGCAAGGGAGCTTGCTGACAGCCATGCGCAAGGCGTAGCGTGGCCGTGCCGAATGAGGGGGTTCCCCTGAATACCGATTACGGTCGGCTGCCGCGACGCGTCGCTCGATGACCGCAACCGTCGCCACCGTCGCTTATCTCGGCCTCGAAGCGCGAGCTGTCGAAGTGCAGGTCCAGCTGTCGTCGGGGCTGCCGGCGTTCATCATCGTCGGCCTGCCCGACAAAGCCGTCGCCGAAAGCCGCGAACGCGTCCGCGCCGCGCTGGCGGCGATCGGTCTCGCCCTCCCGCCCAGGCGCATCACCGTCAATTTGTCGCCGGCCGACTTGCCCAAGGAAGGCTCGCACTACGATTTGCCGATCGCGCTGTGCCTGCTGGCGGCGATCGGCGCCGCCGACGCCGAGAGCCTGTCGCACTATGTCGCGGTCGGAGAATTGAGCCTCGACGGCCGAATCGCCGCCTCGCCCGGGGTGCTGCTCGCCGCGCTCCACGCGTCGGCCAACGACAAGGGGCTGATCTGTCCCGCGGTGCAGGGCAGCGAGGCGGTGTGGGCAGGGGAGTTGGAAGTCGCCGCCGCGCCCGACCTCTTGGCCCTGCTCGCCCATCTCAAGGGCACCGCGCTGCTCGCCCCGCCGGTCGAGGCCGAGGTCGAGCCGCTCGGTCACGGTCCCGACCTCAGCCAGGTCAAGGGGCAGGAGGTCGCCAAGCGGGCGCTCGAGATCGCTGCCGCCGGCGGGCACAATTTGCTGATGAGCGGCCCGCCCGGAGCGGGTAAATCCCTGCTCGCCGCGTGCCTGCCGCGGATCCTGCCGCCGCTCGAGCCGTCGGAAGCCTTGGAAGTATCGATGGTCGCGTCGGTCGCGGGCGAGATGAATGGCGGCAAGATCCGCCGCCGCCGGCCGTTCCGCTCGCCGCACCACTCGGCGTCGATGCCGGCGCTGGTCGGCGGCGGGCTGCGCGTCAGGCCGGGCGAGATCAGCCTCGCGCACCTCGGCGTATTGTTTCTCGACGAGCTGCCCGAATTTCAGCGCGCGGTGCTCGATTCGCTCCGCCAGCCGCTGGAGACCGGCAGTGTCAGCGTGGCGCGCGCCAATACCCACGTCACCTTCCCGGCGCGGGTCCAGCGGGGCGCGGCGATGAACCCAAGCCGCTGCGGCCATCTCGGCGATCCGGCGCTGGCCTGGAGCCGGGCGCCGCGCTGCGCCGCGGACTATCAGGCGAAGGTTTCGGGCCCATTGCTCGACCGCATCGACCTCCACGTCGACGTCCAGGGCGTGTCGGCGGCGGACCTGACGCT
>JBKJYX010000013.1:0-3349 GCA_046715575.1 Sphingomicrobium sp.
CCGTGGAGCGAGTTTGTGAGCTGGCTGCGATCGGGGCCGGGGCAGCTGGTGGGGACCAGTCTCAACACCGATCACGACTATCTGGCGGCGACCTACGAGCAGCCCTGCTTCCTGCTGATCGGCAACGAGAGCCAGGGGTTGCCGGCTGCGTACGAAGCCGAATGCGACCTTCTTGTGAAAATGCCGATGCTCGGGCGCGCCGACAGCCTCAACGCGGCGGTCGCGGCGGCGGTAATGGCGTTCCACGTCCGCGCGAGCTGGCGTGGCTGAGGGAACCGCCCCTGCCTACCGCCGGTTGGCAGCGCGATGAGAATGATCCCCCTCGCCTTGCTCACCGCCGCGCTCGCCGGATGCGGCGATCCGAACGACCGGCTGACCGACGAGCAAGCCGCCGCTGGGCGGAACAGCCCGATCGAGTCCCCTGCCGTCATCAACGAACCGGCCGCGCGCGCGCCAGCACCCCAGGCCGGCGCCGGTCGGGTGATCTTCAAGGCGGTCGGGACCGAACCGGGCTGGGCACTGACCGTCCGCCACGAGACGATGGAATATCTCGGCGACTATGGGTCGGTGCGAATCACCGCGCCGACGCCCGCCAATTTCCGTCCCGCCCCGGGCCGCTATGACGCCGGGCAGCTGACGCTGACCATCTCGCCGGGGCCGTGCAGCGACGGGATGAGCGACCTCGTCTATCGCCAGACGGTGAGGCTCGTCGCCGACGGCAAGGCAGTCAATGGCTGCGGCGGCGGCACGATCGCTCCAGACAAGCTGGCCGACACCAGCTGGACGGTGGCTGCGATCAACGGGCGAGCAACTCCGGGCGGGCCAGGCTACTTCGTTTCCTTCTCGGCAAGCGAGGTTTCGGCAAAATTCGGCTGCAACGGGATGGGCGGGGCGTTTCGGCTTAACGGCGACCATCTGTCGACCAGCAATCTCGCCCAGACACTGATCGGCTGCCCCGAGCCCGCCGCGACGTTCGAGCGGCAAGGCAGCGCCGTCCTACGCAGCAATATGCGCATCGAGCGGCTGAGCGGCGAGCTCATCCGCCTGGTCAGCGAGGCCGGGTCGATCGACCTGCGCCGCGCGATCTGACGCGGAACCGCTGAGCCGGTCGCGGGTTTGTTGCGGCATGAGAATGATTTTAGCGCTGCCGCTGCTCGCTTTGGGTCTCGCCGCTTGCCAGACCTATCCCCAAGGCCCCGGTTATCCGGGCCAGGGACCGGTTGGCTATCCCGAGCCCTATCCGCCGGGCACACCATCCGGACAAGCGAGCTATCGCGCGATCGGCAACGAACCATTCTGGGACCTCGAAATCGGCCGCGACCTGGTATTTACCGACCGCGGCAATAATGTGCGCGTGGTCCAGCCGACGCCGCGGCCGATCAGCGGTTTTGCTGGCGAAATCTATCAGACCCAGCGCCTCAACGTGAACATCGTCCATTCGCGCTGCAGCGACGGGATGAGCGACCGGACCTATCCCGACACGGTGACGGTACGAGTCGACGGGCGTGACTATCGCGGCTGCGGCGCGAATATCGCCTTTTTCAGCCAGGTCGGCGAGAATGGCTATCCCAACCCGGGGCAAGGAACGGTCACCCTCAACGGCACCAACTGGACCGTGGTGGCGATCAACGGCCGGCCGACACCGCTGCGCAACTTCTACCTTAATTTCCAGCCCGACCGGATCGGAGCCAAGTTCGGCTGCAATTCGCTGGGCGCTGGGTACAGCGTCAACGGATCGACGCTGACCGCCGGCGCGGTGATGGCGACACGGATGGCCTGCCCCGACATGAGCTTTGAGAACCAGGGATCGGCGGTGCTGGCACAGCCGATGCAGATTTCGGGCGCTGGCGACGAGCTGACGCTATCGAACCGCGCGGGATCGATCACGCTGAGACGCGCGCGTTAGCCAGTCAGGCGGCAGCGTCGTCTTCGTTGGCGGACGGAGGCGGAAGAGTTTTTTCGTCGCCGTAGCGAGCTAGAGCCTCGACTGGCGGCACTGCCTCGATCTCGCGGGCGCTGGGTTCGATGTTCAATTCGCGGAACTTGCGCGCGGTGACCAGCGAGCGGCTCTCGAAGCTCGACACGAAGCTGTTGTAATTGTTGACCGCGCTGGTCAGCCCCGAACCGACCTTGCGCAGGTCGCTCGCCGCCTTGGCGAGACGGTCGTAGAGTTCCTTGCCAAGTTCGCCGATCTGGCGCGCTTCCTTGGCCAGCTTCTCCTGCCGCCACACCGCCGCGACGGTGCGCGCGATGGCGATCAAGTTGGTCGGGGTGGCGAGCAGCACCCGCTTGTCGAACGCATAATCCCACAGCGTCGCATCTTGTTCGAGGGCAGCCGACAGGAAATGCTCGCCAGGGATGAACATCACGACATAGTCGGGCGCGTCGGGAAATTGGGACCAATAAGCCTTGGCGCCGAGCATGTTGACGTGGTTGCGGATGGCGGCGGCGTGAGTCGCTAGATGAAGCGCGCGCTCTGCCTCATCGACCGCGCCGAACGCGTCCTGATAGGCGTTAAGGCTGACCTTGGCGTCGATCACCAGGCTCTGCCCGCCGGGAACGTTGACGATGACGTCAGGGCGCAGCCGGGCGCCGTCCTCGTCCGAGCGGCTGACCTCGGTCGCGAAATCGGCATGCTCGCTGAGGCCGCAGCTTTCGAGGACATTGCGCAATTGCTGCTCGCCCCAGCGACCGCGCGCCTTGGGGGCGTTGCGCAGCGCGTTGACCAGCTTGGCCGCCTCGGCCGAGACGCGTTCGGTGCCGCTTTTCATCGCCTCGATATGGCCGGTCAGCAGGCCAAAATCCTTGCGCCGGTCCTCCTCGACCTTGCCGACGACTTCCTCGTAGCGCTTCAATCGCTCGTGCACCGGCTCAAGCAGCGCCTTCAAATTGGTGCCGGCGGTGGTTTCGCTTTCCTTGAACCGCTGATCGGCGCGTTCGAGAAATTGCTTTTGCGCGCTTTCAAGCAATTTCCCGCCAACCTCGGCGAATTGGGCGCCCAACGCTTCCTTGGCGGCGTTGATTTCGGCCAGCCGTTCCTCGAACGCCCGCTCGCGCTCGGCCTGCGAAGCGGTCGCCGCAGCGTGACGCTCGGCAAGGTCGCCATGCTCGAGCCGTAGTGCCTCGATTGACCGCGAATGGGCATCGCGTTCTTCGCGCACGCCATCGAGTTGGAGGCGAAGCGAATCGGCCACGCCCTGCCCCGCCGCCGCACCGCGCGATCCGAGCAGCCAGCCGACCAGCGCGCCGAGCGCCAGCGCGACGAGTATGAAGATGATCGCGGTCGCGTCCACGCGGCCCTCCATAAAGTAGAACGAAATGCGAACTTACGGAGGTCGCGTCCGGCGCT
>JBKJYX010000014.1:0-2883 GCA_046715575.1 Sphingomicrobium sp.
GCGCGGCGCGCTGGTAATGGGCCAGCGCCCAGACCGCCGCGGCGGCGCCGAGGATGATCAGGGTCAGCCCGATCAGCAGCCGGGCGCTCCAGCTCAGGCGGCTTGGGGAAACGGGCGCGTTCATGTCGTTACGGACTTGTCGCACAGCCGCGCGGCAAGGGCTAGCAGGGCCGCGTCATCGGGCGTCTCGGCAGCGTCGCGCCGGGCCCAGCCGTCGCCCGCCGCCACCGCCGCGGCCTCGCTGATCGCGGCGATGCGGATGGTGGCGCGATCGATCCCCGCCTGGCCGACCAGCTCGTCCAGCCGCCGGCCGCCCCGCGGCGAATGCACCGCGACTACCGCTCCCTGGATGGTCGGCAAATCATCGGGTGGCGGCAGTTCGACCGATCGGTAGACCGGCACCGCGATGATCGCGTGGGTCGCCGGGACAGCCGTGCGGTGCTCGCCGCACAAATGGAGCAGGCGCACCTTGGCCGGGATCGACCCGAGCAGCCGCTCAACACCGCTGTCCCCTTCATCGGCAATCTCAAAACCCGCCTCGCGCGCTGCCTCGGCCGTCGCTTCTCCGACGGCATAGACAGGCAGGGCGCAAAGCTGTTTCGACCCGTCTCCCCCATGCCGCACGGCATTGGCGCTGGTCAGCAACACCGCATCGAATACCTGAGGATCGGGCGCCTCCCACGGCATCGGCTCGATCGCGAACAACGGCATGGCCAGCGCATCCAGCCCCATCGCTCGCGCCCGCTCGACGGTCGCGCTTGCGCCGGGTTCGGGGCGCAGGACCACCAGCCGCCTCATGCCCGCCGCCTCATTTTGGCGCGAACAGGCTCCGGATGGATGGCGGCGCGCCCTCGAGCATGCGTCGCGCCAACTCGCGCGGGCTGTTGTCATCGCCGCAATCGAACACCGTCTTTTCCTCGATCATCTCGCTGCCGTCCTCGGAAAACAGCTGCGCGCGAATGTGCAGCTCGCCGTCGTCGAGCAGCGCCAGCGCCGCCACCGGCGAATGACAGGACGCGTTCAATGCGCGGGTAAAAGCGCGTTCGGCCTGCACCGCCCAGTAGGTGATCTCGTTGTTGACTGTGGTCAGCACGCTTTGGGTCATATTGTCGTCGGTGCGGCACTCGAGCCCAAGCGCTCCCTGGCCCGGCGCCGGGAGCAGGATTTCGATCGGGATCGGCACGCCGACGTCGGGCAACCCCAGGCGCTTCAAGCCCGCCGCGGCGAGCAAGGTCGCATCGACCTCGCCGTTCTCGACTTTGAGCAACCGCGTTTCGACATTGCCGCGCAGGGGCACGATCTGGAGGTCGGGCCGCATCGAGCGCAATTGCGCCGCGCGCCGCGGCGACGAGGTGCCGACCGTCGCGCCTTCGGCCAGGGCGTCGATCGACGCCGCGCCGATCAGCCGGTCGCGGACGTCGCCGCGCGGGCGCATCGCCGCCAAGTGAATCTCGAGCGGCCGCTCGCTCTCGACGTCCTTCATCGAATGGACGCAGAAATCGACCTCGCGGCTAAGCAGCGCCAGGTCCAATTCCTTGGTCCACAGCGCCTTGCCGCCGATCTCCGCCAACGGCCGGTCGACGACCTTGTCGCCGGTGGTTGTGACCGGCACGATCACGACATAGCCGGCCGGCCAGCGCTGCGCGGTTTCCAACGCGGCGGCGACCTTGCGCGCCTGGGCCAACGCCAGCGGCGATCCGCGAGTCCCCAATTTCAGGCCGCCGTTCATGGCTCTCCTCTAGTGCATCGAGGCCGGTTGAGGCAAAGGCGGCGCGGTGTCTCTCATTCTCGGCCTTGAATCCTCGTGCGACGACAGCGCCGCCGCGATCGTCGGCAGCGACCGGCGGATCCTCGCCCACGCGGTCGTCGGCCAAAACGCGGCCCACCAGCCCTATGGCGGCGTCGTTCCCGAAATCGCCGCCCGCGCCCACGTCGAGATCCTGCCCGGACTGATCCGGCAGGTGCTGGACGAGGCGAAGGTCGGCGTCCGCCAGATCGATGCCATCGCCGCCACCGCCGGTCCCGGGCTGATCGGCGGCGTCATGGTCGCGTTGCTCGCCGGCAAGGGCCTGGCGCTCGCCACCGGCAAGCCGCTGATTGCCGTCAATCATCTCGAAGGCCACGCGCTGTCGCCGCGGCTGGTCGATCCGGGCCTTGAGTTTCCGTATTTGCTGCTGCTGGTGTCGGGCGGGCATTGCCAGCTGCTCGAAGTCGCCGGTGTCGGCCGCTACAGAAGGTTGGCGACGACCATCGACGATGCGGTCGGGGAAGCGTTCGACAAAGCGGCCAAGCTGCTCGGACTCGATTATCCCGGCGGGCCGGCCCTCGAAGCTCTCGCGGCGGAAGGCGATCCCGGGGCGGTGCCGCTGCCGCGCCCCTTGCTCGGCTCCCCCGAACCGCATTTCTCGTTCGCGGGCCTCAAAAGCGCGGTCCAGCGCGCCGTGGCTTCCGGCAACTATCGTCCCGCCGACGTGGCCGCGAGCTTCCAGCAGGCGGTGATCGACTGCCTCGTCGACCGCACGGCGCGGGCATTGGCGGGTAGCGATGCCCCTGCGCTGGTCGTCGCCGGCGGCGTCGCCGCCAACCGGCCGATCCGCAATGCCCTGGCGGCGTTGGCGCAATCCCACGCCCGCCGCTTCAGCGTCCCGCCGGCATGGCTGTGCACCGACAATGCGGCGATGATCGCCTGGGCCGGCGCCGAGCGGCTGGCTGCCGGGCTTACCGATGCGCTCGATGTTTCCGCGCGCGCCCGCTGGCCGCTCGACGAAAGCGCCGACAAGGTCCGCGGCGCCGGGGTCAAGGCATGAGCATTGAACGCCTGGCGGTGATCGGCGGCGGCGCCTGGGGCACCGCGCTGGCGCAAGTCGTCGCCACCGGCGGGCG
>JBKJYX010000015.1:0-4716 GCA_046715575.1 Sphingomicrobium sp.
CGGGGCATGGCGAGTCTCCCGGCGGACTGTTATGATCGCCGACATGCCTGTTGGGGAACGGCCACCATCCTCCCCGGTGCCGTCGCGTTCACCGTGTCGCGCGGGACTTGGGGCTTCCCGAGCCAAAGGGTCGCAAAGCCATGCCACTACTGTCGCAGCACTTCCGCGGAGACACGCAGCTCGAAGCAACCCTGGTCAGTGATCCCGCCCACCTGGTTGTCCGAAAGAGCCGGGCAAGGAGCGCTGCGGCGCGGGGCGGGCCCGGCGATGGTGGTCGGCGCGTGACGGTATTGGCGCCCCCCGGCCGGATTGTCTGTGTCGGCGATATCGACATGGATCTTCTGATTGCCGTCCCGCGTCTACCGAAACCGGACGAAAAGATCTCGGGCCGGCGGATCGCGCTCACGCCCGGCGGCATGGCCGCCAATACCGCCGTCGCGCTTGCCCGTCTGGGCGCGAAATCGACGATGGTCGGTGCCGTGGGTGACGATGACTCGGGCGAGGCTGCGCGCTCGGCCCTCGCCGCGGAGGGCGTGGACTGCGCTCACGTGGCGATCCGTCTCGGCGCGGAGACCTTCACCTGCGTGATCCTGGTCGATGGTTCGGGCGAAAAAGCCTTGATTCGGATCGAAAGTCCGACCTTCCTGCCGCTTCAGAACGAGGTGCCGTCGCGCGCCTTCGAGGGGGCCGTCCATGTCCACATGACCTTCACCGACCCGGACCTCCACGCAATAACGGTCTCACATGCCAAGCAGGCGGGCGCCACGATTTCGCTGGACCTCGAGGCCGCCGATCTGCCCGGCGAGGCCGATACGCTGAAAGAGCTTCTGGCGCCGCTCGACTGCCTGTTTCTGAGCGGTTCGACACGGGAGGTCGCGGAAAAAAGGTTCGGTTCGCTGCCCCTGCCACCCGGCTGCCGTGTCATCACGACGCTCGGGGCCAAGGGGGCCGCGATCGACGGACCCGGAGGCTCATTTCGCGTGGCCGGCCTCGACGTCAGGGCGCTCGACACTTCCGGGGCCGGCGACACCCTTGCCGCGGCCTTTCTTTTTCGTCACCTCGGTGGCGCTTCGGACAGCGACGCCTTGTTGTTCGCCAACGCGGCCGCGGCGCTCTCCACGCTGGCCTGCGGAGCGCAATCGGGGGCGCCACGACTGGAACAGGTTCTCGCCGTCCTCGACTCGGGGCGGGTCGATGCCTGAGCGCCGGTTCGAGCTGATTTCGCGCCTTTCGGCCCGGGGGCTGCCCGGCGCCTCGCCCGAGACGCTGCGCGCGCTCGCCGACATCATCGACGAAGGCGTGCTCGGGGCGTCGAACCACGTGGCTCTCGCGCTGCCGCTGATCGCCACGATCGCAGCGGAACGCACGCCCTCGGCCCTCGAGGAAGCGCTCGAAACCGCGCGTTTCATTGCCGAGACGCGAGGGGCGGGCGCGCCGATCGTGGCGAACGCATTGTGGTGGCAGATCGCCGGCGTGGATAAGCTGGAGCGAGCGGCCGCCGAAGCTCTGCTTCGAGAGCGCGCAAGGCGATGGGCCGACGAGTCCGTGGCGCGGCGCGGGGCACTGGTTCGCGCCGCGGCCGAGCATCTGGCGGCGGTCCGGGCGCTGTTGCTTTTCGACTATTCCAGCACCGTGGCCGACGTGGTTATTGCCCTGTCGAAACGCGACGCGCTTCGCCTCGTGATCCTGCCCGAAAGCCGGGCCGTCGACGGCGGCCGACGCTATCTTGAAGCATTCGCCATTTGTCCGCAGGACAAGCTCTTCGTGCCCGACGCGGCGATCGACTGGGCCGTCGCCCAGGCCGGTGCGGTGCTGCTCGGCGCAGAAAGCCTTTCGGCGGACGGCGGCATCGTGAACACCATCGGTTCGGTTCCGGCGGCGCGGGCGGCGGCGGCGCGGAATATTCCCGTCTACGGAGTGGCGGACCTCTTCAAGGTCGGGCCAGACAGGGCCGCGGACATGCCAAAGCCCGCGCTGCGCTCCTATCCCGGGATATTGCCGCCGGGGTGCGAGGCGCGGTCCGACGCGCCCGAGCTCGAAATCGTCCCTGCGGATCTAGTGTCGGCGATCCTGACCGAACGGGGCGCCATCAAGCCAGCGGAACTGGCCGGAGCCGTCGCGACCATGAAGGAAACAATGGCATGAACAGCACTCTTCTCGCCCGGGATATCGCCGTTCAGCCGGAGATCCTCCGGCAGGCGCTGCCGCGTCTCGAGGCGGCGGCGGCAGCGGTCCGCCCCGACCGAGACCGGCCGATCTGGATCTGCGGATGCGGCGACGGCACCTTCGCGGGCGAGGCGATGGCCGGGGTGTTTCGGAGCTGCGGCTGGGACTTCCGCCCGCGGACCGCCGCGGCGCTGTTATGGGATGCCCGGGTCCGCCCGGGCGACACGGTCGTGTCTCTGTCGATCTCGGGCGGCACCCGGCGCACGGTGGAGGCCGCGCAACGCGCCGCGACCATCGGCGCCCGCACGATTGCCGTGACGCTCGATCCTGACAGCCCGCTCGCCGCGGCGTGCGATGCGGTGATCACCCTTCCCTACACGCCGATCAGCCGCAAGATTCCCCATAGCCTTGACTACACCATGCTCATCGCGGCGCTGGCGGCCATTGCCGGCGCGCACGCCTCCGATCTCGCTGCGCGCGCGGCGGAGATCCTGAAGGCGGAAGTCACAACCGCGCGCGAGGCCGTGCGTGGCCTCTCCGACACCGCGCGGTTTTTCTTCCTCGGCGCCGGTCCGGCGCTCGGCTCGGCCGGATACGGCGCGGCGAAGATGCACGAGGCGGGCGGCCTCGCGGCCTGGGCGATCGAATCCGAGAATGTCGCCCACGGGGCGAATTTCATGATGCGCCCCGGCGATCTCGCGGTTCTGCTGGGCGGGCGCAGCGCCGGGGACGCGCGAACGGCAACGCTTGCGGACGGGCTGCGCACCATGGGGCTTGCGGTCAGCAAGAGCGCGCTCGCCGCTGCGGTCGACGACCCGCTCGAGGCTGTCCTTCGGGCGACATTCCATGTGCAAACGCTGTGCCTCGCCGTGGCCGAAGCACGCGCGCTGGACGTCACCGATCCCGGGCGCGGAACCGCCGCGGCCGAGGTTCAGAAGGCGTGGTTTTCCTGGCGGTCAGGTCAGCGCGGCTAGACGGTTGCGCAGCCGCGCCTGCACGGCATTGTCCGCGATGACGCTGCCGATCAACAGAAGACCCATCGCGCCGAGCTGCCAGGCCTGCGAGATGTTCGCGAGCTGAAAGCCGACCTGCAGCGTCGTCACGATCAGCACCGCAATGACCGTGCCGGAGATCCGCCCGATCCCGCCGAAGATATGCGTTCCGCCCAGCACGACGACAGTGACCGACAGCAGTTCCATGCCCTTGCCGGCGTCGGGACGCGCGGCCTGGAACCATGACAGCATCATGATCGCGGCGACCGCGGAGAGCACGCCGCTCAGAACATAGAGCCCAAACCGAAGCGCCGAAACGCGCACCCCCGAAAGATAGGCGGCGGTCTCGTCGTTGCCAGAAGCATAGATATGCGCGCCAGCCTGGGTTCGAGACAGAAAGATATGGAGCAGGATGGCGACAGGCAGAAACACCAGCCAGAGGTGGTTCGGGACGCTGAGGAACCTGCCCTGCGCGAGGACGGCGAAGCTGTCGGGAATGCCACCAATGGGCGATCCGCCGGTCAGGGCAAGCGCAACTCCGCTGTAGGCGAACATCGTTGCAAGCGTCGCCATCAGCGACGGGACTTTCAGGGTGCAGACGAGAACCGCGTTGACGGTGCCCAGAAGCGCGCCGAGCACGAGCCCGAGACCGCAGGCAACCAGTAGCGGAACCCCTATGGTGTAGAGCCCCGCGATCCCGAGTCCGGTCAGCGACATGGTCGCCCCGACCGACAGGTCGATGCCCGGCCCGCCGGAGATCATGATGAGCGTCTGCGCCATCGCCAGCACACCGATGATGGGCACGTATTGCAACAGGTAGGTCAGGGTCGAAACCTGCAGGAAGTGCGACGAAAGCGAAACGCTCAACAGCGCCACCGCCACCCAGATGCCCAGAAGGAACAGGATGCGTTGAGAGAGCGGATCGCTCATTGTGTCCTCCTCGTTTCGAACGCATCGAGCACGAGAACCGCCATCAGCAGGCCGCCGATAACCACCGTTTCCCACAGCGACGAAACGCCGATGAGGACCAGGCCGTTCTGAGTCAACTTGATGAAGAAAACCCCCAGCAAGGCCCCCAGAAGGCTACCCGTTCCGCCCCTGATGCTCGCGCCGCCCAGGATCGTGGCCGCGATCGCCTCGAGCGCGATGTTCGTCCCGATGTTGAATTCCACGTTCCTGAGCCGCGCCACATAGAGAACGGCAGCGAGACCCGCGAGCAGGCCGAGATAGGCGAACGCTTCGATCTTGGTTCGGTCGACCGGAATGCCGACGAGTTTGGCAGAGCCCTCGTCGCAGCCGACCGCCACCACCCGCTGTCCCCACTGACGATGCCGCAGCATGAGCCAGGTGATCGTGTAGACCACGCCGATCACGAAAACGCCGGACGGAATGCCGAAGAAATCCCCCAGCACCAGGAACGACAGGCTTCCAGGAAGTCCGTTGATCCATGTCCCGCCGATGAAGAGGAAAAGAAAGGCGATGAAGACATACATCGTGCCGAGGGTCGCCACGATCGGCGGCACCTTGGTCTTGGCGACCAGCACTCCGTTCATCGCGC
>JBKJYX010000016.1:0-2973 GCA_046715575.1 Sphingomicrobium sp.
ACACCGAAGCGCGGCTGACCGCGGTCGCGAGCCAGCTGATGGCCGGGCTCGACGAGGGCACGGTCGATTTCAAGGCGACCTATAACGGCGAAGAAGAAGAGCCCGAGGTGTTTCCCGGGTTGTTCCCCAATCTGCTCGCCAATGGTGCCAGCGGGATCGCGGTCGGGATGGCGACGTCAATCCCGCCGCACAACGTGGCCGAGCTGATCGACGCCGCGGCGCAGCTGATCGACAACCCCAAGACCGACGACCTCGCGCTGATGGAATTCGTCCGCGGCCCGGACTTTCCGACCGGCGGCGTGCTGGTCGATAGCCGGGAGAGCATTGCCTCGGCCTATGCGACCGGCCGCGGCAGCTTCCGTCTGCGGGCGTCGATTTCGGTCGAGCGCGAGAAGGGCGGCGGCTGGCACCTCCTGGTCGGCGAAATGCCGTACGGGGTCCAGAAAGGCCGGCTGATCGAGCAGATCGCCGGGCTGATCGCCGACAAGAAATTGCCGATTCTCGCCGACGTGCGCGACGAGAGCGACGAGGCGGTGCGGCTGGTGCTCGAGCCGCGATCGCGCACCGTCGATTCTCATTTGCTCCTCGAAAGCCTGTATCGGCTGACCGACCTCGAAATCCGTTTCCCATTGAATTTGAACGTGCTCGACGCCGAGCGGCGGCCGGGCGTGATGAGCCTCAAGCAGGCGCTGACCGCGTGGCTGGCGTTCCAGATCGAGGTGCTGCTCAACCGTTCGAATACCCGGATTGGCAAGATCGACGAGCGGCTGGAGCTGCTCGACGGCTTCCTGATCGCCTTCCTCAACCTCGATCGGGTGATCGCGATCATCCGCACCGAGGATGAGCCCAAGCCGGTGCTGATCGCGGAATTCTCGCTCAATGACCGCCAGGCCGAAGCCATCCTCAACATGCGCCTAAGGCAATTGCGCCGCCTTGAGGAGATGCAGATCGCCAAGGAACGCGGTGCCCTGGCCAAGGAGCGCGACGACCTCACGGCACTCGTTGGCAGTCCGATCAAGCAACGCAACCGGTTGAAGAAGGACCTGGCGGCGGTTCGGACAAGCTTCGCGGATGATCGGCGGACGCGGATCGAGGAAGCCAGCGTGACCCGCGAGGTCGACTGGTCGGCGATGATCGAGAAGGAGCCGATCACCGTTCTGCTGTCGCAGCGGGGCTGGATCCGGGCGATGCGTGGGCATTTGGCCAAGGAAGAGATCGACGGGCTCAAATGGCGCGAGGGCGATGGGCCGTTCCGCGATTTCCATGCCCAGACCACCGACCGGCTGGCGCTGTTCGCCGACAATGGCCGGGTTTATGCGCTGGCCGGCGACAAATTGCCCGGGGGACGGGGTTTCGGCGAACCGGTGCGGTTGCTGATCGACCTCGACGCCGACGTCGGGATCACCGCGTTCATGGTCGCGCGGCCGCCAGCGAGGCTGCTGGTCGCGTCGTCGGACGGGCGCGGGTTCGTGACCCCGGGCGAAGCGACGCTGGCCGAGACCCGCAAGGGCAACCAATTGGTCAATTTGCGGACAGGAGCCCGAGTCGCCGTGGTTCGCGAAATCCCCGAAGGCGCGGACACGGTCGCGGCAGTTGGCGAGAACCGGAAGATGCTGGTGTTTCCATTGGCCGAGCTACCGGAGCTCAGCCGCGGGCAAGGGGTGACGCTGCAGCGGTACCGCGATGGCGGGCTGGCCGATGCCGTCGCTTTCCGCTTTGCCGACGGCCTCAGCTGGGCATTGGGCGGCGAGAGCAAGCGGATGCGCACCGAAAACGACCTGACGCCGTGGCGGGCGGCGCGGGGTGCCGCGGGTCGGATGCCGCCGCTGGGCTTCCCGAGGAGTAACCGGTTCGGGTGACCCCGGTCCGAAGGGAACTGTCGCCATCACCCGGCAGCGGCTCACTAACCCAAATTAAATTATACCCGGAATTAACCTCGTCGCCGTAGGGCTGAGGTCATGCAGGCTGCAGCAAACCGTCTGCCGGGACCCACGGGGCATCGGCGGAGGACCAATTCCGACGCACAACCGCACCTTGCGACGGCGGACGACGCGGCATTGCTCGGCGCATTGCCGATCGCCGCCGCCGTGGTCACCCAGCATGATGACGGCAGCATCCACGTGCTGGCGCACAATTCGCGCTTTCGCGAGACGGTCGCCGAATCCACTTGCAGCGCGCTGGAGTGGGACCAGGCCGATTGCCTGAAGGACGGCCCGATCGCCGAGCTGTTGACCAATTTCTTTGCCGGCACCGACACCATTGGCGAGCTCGAATTTCAGGACGGCGAGGGTGTCGCCGCTCATTATTTCCGGCTGAAGCTGGCGCCGCTGCCGCGCGCGAAGGGGGCCGCTCCGCGCTGCTTGCTGAGCGTCGTCGACCGCACCGTCGAGGTGCAGTCCGAACGCACGTTGCGCGCCGAGATGCTGCGCGACAGCCTGACCGGCCTGCCCAACCGGCTGGCCTTCGCCGAAGCGATCGAGAAAGCCGGGGAAAAAGTCTCGCGCGACCTCGAGCATGCGGTGCTGGTGGTCGACATGCTGCGCTTCAGCCGAATCAATGAATCGATGGGCAGCCTCGCCGGGGACGAGTTGCTTATCACGTTCGCGCGGCGGTTGATCCTGGCGCTGAGAGGTGGCGACGTGCTCGCCCGCACCGGCGGCAATGAGTTCGGCGTGCTGGTGTCGCTGCGGCGCGGGGTCGAGGATGCCTTGAAGGCGGCCGAGCGAATCCAGCAAGTGATGACCACGCCGTTCAAGCTGTCCGACCTCGAGATCCGCATCGAATGCGCGATCGGGGTCGCGCTGATGGACGCCCGTCAGGACCCCGAGGAGCTGTTTCGCAATGCCCAGTTCGCGGTCAAGCAGGCCAAGCAGGCAGGTAAGCCGCAGGTTTATGAGCCCAAGGAAGCGAGCCTGGCGCGGCGCCGCTTTTCGATCGAGACCGAGCTTCGCCGGGCGCTCGAGAAGGATCAGC
>JBKJYX010000017.1:0-5671 GCA_046715575.1 Sphingomicrobium sp.
GTCTCGACCAAGAAGCAGCGCGAGCTGGCCAAGGCGATCAAGCGCGCCCGCCACATCGGCCTGCTTCCCTACCTCGTGAAATAAGGAGCCGGGCACATGGAAGTCATCCTGCTCGAGCGGGTCGAGAAGCTGGGCGCGATCGGTGACGTGGTCACCGTCAAGAACGGTTTCGCGCGCAATTATCTGCTGCCCAACAAGAAGGCGCTGCGGGCCAATGAGACCAACCGCAAGCTGTTCGAGGTCAATCGCTCGAAGATTGAGGCCGACAATGCCGACAAGCGCGCCGAGGCCGAGAAGGCGTCGAAGGGCGTCGAGGGCAAGACCGTGCAATTGATCCGCCAGGCGTCGAACGTCGGCCATCTCTACGGCTCGGTCAGCGCCCGCGACATCGTCGATGCGCTCGAGGGCGTAGGCGCTCATGTCACCAAGAGCCAGATCGTGCTCGACCGCCCGATCAAGGCGATCGGCATGCACGACGTCAAAGTCGCGCTGCACCCCGAGGTCGCGGTGACGATCAAGGTCAACGTCGCCCGTTCGCCCGAGGAAGCCGATTTGCAGGCGCAGGGCATCGACGTGATGGCGCAGATGTTCGAGAGTGATGCCGCGCCGGCGCCAGAGGAGCTGGCTCCTGAATTGCCGGCGACCGAGGAGGCCAGCGCTGACGAGGCCAGCGCTGACGAGACCAGCGCTGAAGAGGCCGCGGCCGAGACTGCCGAGGAGCCTTCAGCGGATGCCGCCCCTGCAGCGGATGCAGCCGAAGCCTCCTACATCGAGACGTTGGCCGAGGAGCCCGTTGCTGACGATGTTCCGGCGGCGGACGAAAGCGAGCCGCAGCCTTAGCCCGCACAAAATCGGTTCATCGCACCGGACTTTGTCCGCAAATCATTGAAAATGGCGACGAAAGCCGATCCTTTCGCTGCCGTAATTTACCGTGCTGTTTCCATCGCTTCGGTTCGTCGCATCCGACTGTGCGCGGGCGGAACGGTTGGCGTCCACGCTTGGTTTTGCAGACCGGAGAGCATGAGGGGCCAACATGAGGAGCACCGAGTGATGGCTGAAGAAAGAGACGAAGAGCAATTCGGCAAGCAGGACGAAACCGGTCAGGACAAGCAGCAGCCGCCAGCCGGCCAGCAGGGCCAACCGCAGCCCAACGCAGAGCAGGGCGAGCCGCAACCCGTTGGCCAACAGAACCAACCGGGCGAGCTCGGCCAGCAAGCCCAAAGCTCAAGCGGCCAGACCGACCTTGGGCAAAGCGGCGACACCGACACATTGGCCGGTGAACAGCGCGGCTTTGGTCAGGGCACCGACGGCAGCCAGAACCCCGGCGGCACGGGCGGGTCGCAGGGTGACAGCGGCGGCTTCGTCGGCTCGCAGGGCAACAGCTCGAGCGATTACCTGCAGGAAGAGGGCGCGACCGGCGAGTCGGACTTGGCGAGCCAGGGCCAGGGCGCTCTCGAGGGCCAGGATGAGGACATCGAGACCGGCCAACCGCGCAGTCCCAATGAAGACATCGAGGGTGGAACGGGCGCTTAAGCCCCTGCACAATCGATAAAGGCGCCGCGCTCCTCGTGGGGGCGCGGCGTTTTTTATGCGGCGGTTTTCGCCAGGAACGCCGCCTCGCGTTCGACCCACGGTGCAAAGCTCGGACGCGCGAGGATGCGTTCGACATAGGCGCGCGTGCGGCCGTGACGTTCAGGGTCGAGCTGGCAATCGAGATGGCCCAAATTCGCGAACGGGCTCGCCACCGCGATGTCGGCCAGGGTCAGGCGGTCGCCGACAAGATACCCATCGCCGTCCGGCACCACGGACTCAAGATAATCGAGGATCGGCGGCAGCTCGTCGCGCTCGGCGGATGCGGCGGCGTTTTCGTCGCCCGGCCGCTTCAGGAAGCGCGGCGCGACCACCCGGTTGAAGAACATCTTGGCTCCGCACGCAGCGAGGATCGTATCGCCGAACTCGTCGAACCAGATGGTCCGCCCGCGAAGTTTCGGATCGGCGGGGATCAGCACTGGCTCAGGCTGCTTGGCCTCGAGGTAATGAATGATCGCGCTCGAATCGGCGAGTCGGTAATCGCCATCGGCAAACCCCGGCATCTTGCCGAACGGGCTGGCCGCTCGGAAATCAGGGTTTTGGTCCCCGGGCCCGACCGGTACGACCTCGAGCTCGATACCCTTCTCGGCCGCGAAAGCCAGCACCTTACGGACGAACGGCGACAGCGAAGAACCATAGAGAATCATGGGCGAAGCCTCCCCGTGCGGGCCAATAATGTCTCGCTCTACCCCATCCGGTAATAACTCGCGAGACGGTCAAGCGCCAAGGTCAGCACCAGCTTGCCGGCCCGCGCCGGCCAGCCCAGCGCCGTCTCCGCCTCGCGCATGCCCTCCCCGGCGCAGCCCACGCGCCACAGGATGTCGGACAGGCCTGGTCCGGCGCTTGCGACCGCGGCATGAAACCGTCGGCGGGCATCCAATTGGCCTGCGGAGGGCTCCGGCCCGGGTGACGCTCCGCCGCGGCCCCGCGCGATTGGCGCTGCGTCCCACGACATCGTCACATGAGGGGCGAGCTGGGACCGTTCCCAATCCATCCGCAGCCGCTCCCCCGCATCGAATTGGAGCCGGCTGACCAGGCCGCGCGAAAGCAGCCATCCCAGCGGCGATTCCGCGAGATTGACCGTCACCGACCGCGCCGGGCGCCTGACCCCGGGACCGCTCGCCGACGCCGGCATGCCGAGTCCGCCGATCGCCCGCTCGTGCAGCAGCCTCGGCTGCCGACCTTTACTCATTAAGGTTTCCTCTCGCCGCACTTGCGGCCATTGGGGTCTTGGCAATTATATACTTGACGTAGTGAACGGAGAGGAGTAGGAAGGCTCTATTGAAAGGGCCTTCCGATGTTCGATTTAACCAATCCGATTTTCTCCGACGCCGAAAGGGCCCGTGAGCACCTTGAGAGCATCAACTGGCCTGAAGGCCCGTTCTGCCCGCATTGTGGCGAAGTCGAGAACGTCACCCGTTTGCAGGGCAAGTCGCACCGTGCTGGCCTCATTCAATGCAATTCGTGCCTCAAGAACTTCACCGTCACAGTCGGGACCGTCTTTGAGCGTTCGAAAATCGGTCTCAACAAGTGGATGCTCGCCACCTACCTTCTGGCGTCCAGCAAGAAGGGCATCAGCGCCCATCAGATCCACCGTATGCTTGGTGTAACCTATAAGACGGCCTGGTTCATGATGCACCGCATCCGTGAAGCGATGAAGGACGATGGTTCACCGCTGGGCGGTCCTGACCAAGTGATCGAAAGCGACGAAGCCTTTGTCGGCGGGTTCAAGAAAAAGCGCCTCTCGGGCAAGGTTGCTCCGAAAAAGAAAGTCCTGACTTTGGTCGAGCGCGGCGGTCGCGCCCGTTCGTTCCACATTACCCATATCGACCACACGAACATTCGCGCCGCGCTGGTCACGAACGCTCACCGTTCCTCGCATCTTCGCACCGACGATGCGCGCTTCTACAACAACATCGGCAAAGAGTTCGCCAGCCACGAAACGACGCTTCACTCAAACCGCGAGTTCAGCCGTGGCGAAGGCAACCACAGCAACACCGCCGAGAACTTTTTCAGCATCCTCAAGCGCGGCGTCGTCGGCACCTACCATCACTGGTCGGCAACCCACATTCACCGCTATTTGGCCGAGTTCGATTTCCGTTATTCAACCAAGAATGACACCGATCGCGAGCGCGCCGACGCCATGCTCAAGGGCATCGTCGGCAAGCGTCTCACCTATCGGCGGCCTGTCGCGCTCGCAGCCTGATTACTACAAGCCGCCCCGCAATATCGGGGAGCCACGCAAGCGCTATTTCGATTGAGACTCCCGGCGCCCCACCTTGCTATCCTTGTGAAGCTTGGGGGGCGTTGCGAGCATCCGCTTTAATGCCGCGTCCGCACGAGTCGCCGTCTCCTTGTCGGAGTAGGTTTCGTTCGGAGTTTGAGCGTCGGTCATGGCAAAGCAAAAACCTTCATCTAGGTTCGTCGTTCAAATCGACGGAGCGCTAAGACGTATACTCTCAATTCGCGAAGGCTCCACTGGCGATCTTATTGTCACCATACATGCCAACGACATGATGAACCAAGGGAAACGCATCAAAGATAGCCGCTATTCGGTGCACGCAAGCGACCGCGGTGACACCAGCACAATTCACAGTGTTACAGTCCACGATGATGGCAGTCGAGAGGACAGATATCTGTCCACGACAGCTCTTCGCGATGGGCGGTTCCAACCAATCTGCACACGAAGCTCGTTCGACCCTCGCGCCCTTCCCGAGCTTGTGCTGCCTGCTAGGGGGGCAGTAGTCACGTTGCCGCCCTACCACCCGGGCATCTGCACAATGTATTTCGCACTTTGGGTTTGCTCACCGGAAATTGGCGATACGCACACGCCGTTTGGCCCATATTCGCTTGTGTACTGGAAAAGCCGACGCTTCACACTCTTCATTCCGTTCTGTTTTACGGCATCGCCATCCGGGCGGCAGATCAAGTTCGTGGATTACGTCACCACGACAGAAGGCAAGCGTAGCGCTGAGCACCTAGCGTTCGGTAATCGTGTTGGCCCAGCGGAAGGACAGACTCCGCCCTCGACCCCTGGCACAATCATTAACGAGTTCAATAAGGTCATCGCGATGCCGTTTGGCCTGCTTGGGCTAGAGCCGGATGAGGAGCGCTCTTTAGGTCCCAAGACTCCGAACTTTTCCGGCATGCCAATAGGATGAGATGAGGCGGCGTGCGAGCGCATCGGCAGGCTCGCACGCGTCCTCCCATTGGAGTATCATGTCCATCAGCTCATTCCATAGTTGAAGCTCTGCACCTTCTAGCTTCTCGTAATTTTCCTGTGGCAAATTGCCCTCCTTTTGGAAGGGCAATCACCACTTTGGTTAGAGGGCCGGCCTGTCCTTTTGACATTGGCGAATCAAAGACCTCTACGTCAAGTATATAATTGCCGGGGTCTTGCCACAGCGGCGAAACTGTAGGACAGTGAAAAAACCGGTTTGGTTACGAAAAATGGGGAAATAAGCGATGATTACGCGGATCCGTGAAGTGCGGCGGGCTCGGGGAATGACCCTCGACGACGTCGCCCGCGCCTGCGACCCGCCGACCACACCGCAGACCATCGGCCGCCTCGAGACCGGGACGCGCACCGTCTCGATCGGCTGGCTCAACCGCATCGCCGCGGCGCTCGGGGTCGAAGCTTCCGACCTGGTCGGCCACGGCGATCGGGCGGATCTCGGTGTGGTCGCGATCCTCGGCGCCAATGGCGCGGCGGCGCCCAAACGAACCGCACTGGTCGTCCCTCCCCGGGCCAGCGAGGGCCAGGTCGCGGTCACCGTCTCGGCCAGCCTCGGCGACTATCGCGCCGGCGACGAGATCTGGTGCGACGTGCTGCAGCCCGAAGACTTCGCTCACGCGCTCAATCGCGACGTGCTCATTCCCCGACCGGCCGGGCGCTTCATTTTCGGCCGCCTGATCGGCCGCGAGGCCTCCGCCGGAGACAGCCCCGGCAAGCTCCACCTCCTCCCGCCCGGAGCCGGCGGCCGCCAGAGCGTCGTCGCCGATCCCCCGTGGCTGGCTGTCGCGGTCAGGCTGGTGAGAAGCCTTTGAACGAACGGTCGGTTTCGCAGCCAAACCCTTGCCC
>JBKJYX010000018.1:0-8247 GCA_046715575.1 Sphingomicrobium sp.
TGGATCCCCGAGCCCGGCAAGGACCCGCGCAAGACCATCGAGGAGGGGCATCTGCACTTCACCCTCGAAGGCGAGCGGATGAAGGGCGAGTGGGTGATGTTCCGTTTGAAAGGCCGCGCCGGCGACAAGCGCCTCGCGATGCGCACCGAGGATCATCCGCTCGACTACGGCGACTTCGAGGGCACGATCCCGGCCGGCGAATATGGCGGCGGGACGGTCATGCTGTGGGACCACGGCCGCTGGATCCCGCACCCCGACAAGGATCCGCGGAAGACGATCGAGGAGGGGCACCTTCACTTCACGCTCGCAGGCGAGCGGATGAAGGGCGAGTGGGTGATGTTTCGTCTGAAACCGAAACCGGGCGAGAAGGCCGAGCCGTGGATGCTCAAGAAGGTCACCGACGAATATGCCAATCCGGAAGCCGGCGATGCGCTGGTCGACGAGCATGTGACCAGCGTGACGACCGACCGGACGATGGCCGAGATCGCGTCGGGGAGCGACGTCTGGCGCTCCAACCGCGGCGGGCAAAAGGGCGGCCGGGCGAAGAAGAAGTCTGGCGCGGGGCCGCCTCCGTTTCAGGCGCCGCAGCTCGCGACCCTGGTCGACGCGGTGCCGACCGGCCCCGACTGGATCCACGAATATAAATATGACGGGTACCGACTGCTGATCGCCACCGGCTACGGCGCCGCGACCGCCTGGACTCGCAACGGCAAGGACTGGAGCGACAAGTTCCGGGCACTGGTCAAGGCAGCGGCCGACCTCCCGGCCGGTTGCCTGATCGATGGCGAAGCGGTGGCACTGAACGCCAAAGGCAAGCCCGACTTCCAGCTGCTCCAGTCGACGCTCAAGGAGCAAAAGGGCGCCAACCTCGCCTTCTACGCTTTTGACCTCCTCGTCGATCGCGGCGAGGACATCAGGAAACGGCCCAACCTCGAGCGCAAGGAGCGGCTGGCGGCGCTATTGAAGGGGGTCGCCTCGCCGATCCTTTATGGCGACCATATCGTCGGAAAAGGGGAGGCGCTGTTCGACGCGATTTGCGCCGAGGGCGGCGAAGGCATCATCTCGAAGAAAGCCAGCGCGACTTATCGCGGCGCGCGCACCCGCAACTGGCTCAAGGTCAAATGCATCCAGCGGCAGGAATTCGTCATCGTCGGCTGGTCGGAAAGCGACAAGCGCCGCGGTTTTCGATCGCTGCTGCTCGGCCTTCGCGACGGCCGCAAGCTGACCTACGCGGGCAAGGTCGGCACGGGCTTCAACGCCAAGCTGATCGAGGAACTGATGGAGCGAATGAAACCGCTCGCGGTCGACAAGGCGCCACTCGAGGTGCCGCGCGCCGACCGCAAGGGCGGGCACTGGATCGAGCCCAAGCTGGTCGCCGAGGTCGCGTTCACCGAGTTCACCGGCGACGGCGTGCTCCGCCACCCGAGCTTCATCGGCCTGCGCGAGGACAAGCCGGCCAGGGACGTCGTCCGCGAGACCCCCAAACATCTCACCAAGGCAGAGAAGAAGGACGCGCGCGCCACTGCGGAAAGCTTTGGGATCAAGATCACCAACCCGGACCGGATGATCTATCCCGAAGACGGCCTGACCAAGCAGGACCTCGCCGATTATTATGCGCAAGTTCAGGCGCTGATGATGGTCGATGCGAGCCGCCGCCCGATCACCCTGATCCGCTGCCCGCAGGGGCGCGGCAAGCACTGCTTTTTTCAAAAGCACGACAGCGGCACGATGGGCGAGCACGTCAAGCACATCCCGATCAAGGAAAAGGACGGTGAACTCGCCGATTACCTCTATTTCGACGATGTGCGCGGGCTCCTGGCAGCCACGCAGATGGGGACGATCGAGTTCCACGGCTGGGGCAGCCGGGTCGACAAGGTCGAATATCCCGACCGGCTGGTGTTCGACCTCGATCCGGACGTCGGGCTCGACTTCGCCGCGGTCCGCAGCGCCGCAGTGCGGTTGCGCGAGCTGCTCGCCGACCTCGCCTTGAAGAGCTTCCCGTTGCTGACCGGCGGCAAGGGCATCCACGTTGTCGTGCCGCTCGATCGTTCGACCAAGTGGGACAAGGTCAAATCCTTCGCCGAGCGCTTTTCTCGCGCCGTCGCGGAGGACGAGCCGGAGCGTTTCACTGCCAACATCCGCAAGGTCCAGCGCAAGGGCCGCATCTTTCTCGACTGGCTGCGCAACCAGCGCGGCGCGACGGCGGTGCTGCCCTATTCCGCCCGGGCTCGCGAGGGTGCGCCGGTCGCCGCCCCGATCGCGTGGGAGGAGCTCGATGAGTATAAGGGCGGCAACGCGTTCAGCATCCGCGACGCCGACAAATTGAGCGACCGCGCTTCGTCGAAACTGCTTGCCGGTTGGGGCCAGGCCAAACAGGCGCTACCAAAGGCGTGATGCGCGCTTTCCTGCTGCCACTCCTATTGCTGCTCACCGCGGCGTCGCCGCCCGAGCTTGCGCGATTGCGCGGTGAAGCATCGCGCGTTTCGATCACCCGTGACGACTGCGGGATCGCCCACATCCGCGGCGTGAGCGATGCCGACGCGGTGTTTGGCATGATCTACGCCCAGGCCGAGGACGATTTCCCGCGCATTGAGGCGAATTATCTGACCGCGCTCGGCCGCACCGCCGAGGCCGAAGGCGGACAGGCGATCTGGCAGGACCTGCGCGCGCGCCTCTATGTCAGCGAGCCCGAATTGAAGGCGCATTACGCGGCGAGCCCGCCATGGCTGAAAGTGCTGATGAATGCCTGGGCGGACGGCTTGAATTACTATTTGGCGGCCCACCCGAAGGTGAAGCCGCGCGTGCTCACCCGGTTCGAGCCGTGGATGGCGCTGTCGTTCACTGAAGGCAGTATCGGCGGCGACATCGAGCGCATCGACCTTGCGCAGCTGGAGCGATTCTACTCCGGACGCCAAACCGCGGCGGTCGCGGCGCCGGACCCCGAACCGCGCGGGTCGAACGGCATCGCCATCGCCCCGGCGCTGACCGGCGACCGCAAGGCGCTGCTGCTGATCAACCCGCACACCAGCTTTTTCTTCCGCTCCGAGCAGCAGGTGACGAGCATCCAGGGCCTCAACGTCTACGGCGCCGCGACCTGGGGGCAATTCTTCATCTACCAGGGGTTCAACGCCAACGCCGGCTGGATGCACACCTCGAGCGGGGTCGACAATGTCGACGAGTTCGCGGAGCAGATCGGGCGGCAGGGCAAGCAGCTCGCCTACCGCTACGGCAGCGTGTGGCGGCCGCTGATCAGGCGCCCGATCACCCTCCGGTACCGTGCCGCCGGCGGGAAGCTCGCGTCGCGCAGTTTCATTACCTGGCGCACCCACCGCGGCCCGGTCGTCCGCTCCGAAAACGGCCGCTGGATCGCGTTTGCGATGATGGATCGGCCCGTCGCGGCGCTGCAGCAGTCGTTCCTGAGGACCAAGGCGACGGATCTGGCATCGTTCCTCGACATCGCGCGGCTGCAGGCCAACAGCTCCAACAACACCATTTTCGCCGGCGGCAAGGGCGAGATCGCCTATTTGCACCCGCAATTTGTGCCCCGCCGCGACGATCGCTTCGACTATACCAAACCGGTCGACGGCAGCGACCCGGCGGCCGACTGGAACTCGCTACACCGGATCAGCGAGCTGCCCAACGTGATCGATCCGCCCAACGGCTGGGTGCAGAACACCAACGCCTGGCCGTACCGCGCGGCCGGCGACTTCAGCCCCAAGCGCGAACGGTTCCCGCGCTACATGGACACATTCGGCGAGAATTTCCGCGGGCTCCATGCGCAGCAGCTGCTGACCGGCAGCCGCAGCTGGACGCTCGACAAACTGCAGGCGGCCGCGTTCGACCCCAACCAGCCCGGTTTTGCCGCGCTGATCCCGCCGTTGATCCAGAGCTATGATGCGCTGGCGAAAAGCGACCCGCAAAGGACCGAGCTGGCCGAGCCAATCGCGTTGCTGCGGAGCTGGGACTATCGCTGGAGCGCTACATCCGAGGCGCAGTCGCTGGCCATGTTCTGGGGCGATGTGTTGCGCAAATCGATCGAGGTCCCGGCCGGCGAACCGGGCAACGTCACCATGCTGCGGCTCGCCCGCGACACCAGCGCGGCAGCCAAGCTCGACGCGCTGGGCGAGGCGGTCGCGCGCCTGACCGGAGACTTTGGCCCCTGGCGGGTACCGTGGGGCGAGATCAACCGCTTCCAGCGCGTTTCCGCCGCCATCGACCACCCGTTCAGCGATGCCGCGCCGAGCTTCCCGGTGCCGTTCGCCTCGGGCAATTACGGCAGCCTCGCATCGTTCGGCTCCGCGCCGAAGCCGGGCACCAAGCGCTGGTACGGCACGTCCGGCAATAGCTTCGTCGCGGTCGTCGAGTTCGGGCCGAGGGTGCGGGCGCGGGCAGTCACCGCCGGCGGAGAAAGCGGCGATCCCGCCTCAGCGCATTTCAACGACCAGGCGGCGCGCTACGCGTCTGGCGCGCTGCGCGAGGTCTATTTCTACCCCGAACAGCTTCAGGGCCACACCGAACGCACGTATCGACCGGGAGAATAGCGCGCCCTCGCGCCTAGAATTTCACCCCAACCTCGACGCCCCAGATGCGCGGCTCGTTGACCATCGCGGTCAAATTATTGAAGTCGATGCCGCTGACCGCGCTCTCGTCGTTGGTGATGTTGCGAACGAAGCCGGCGACGTCGAAGCGGTCGGTCTTGTATCCAATGCGCAGGCCGCCCTCGAGCAGCTGGTCGTCCGAAAACTCGACCGAACGATAGAGGAAGAACTGAATCTTCGAGCGGTGATACCAGTCGGTAAAGACGTAGACCGAGCCGGGACCTACCGGATGCTCGTAGCCGGCGGTGAAGTTGGCGATCCACTTGGGCGCTTGGGGCAGCTGGTTGCCGTCGATCGACACGATTGACGATGAAAATGGTGTGGCCGGGACAAGAATCGGGTCCAGCGGAGTGCACAACGATACATTGGGGAATGTGTCGAGCCGCACCGCACCGCACGTCTCGACGGTCAAATCGTTGTCGTGGATCTTTGCGATATTGTGGCTCAGCCCCGCAGTTAGCGTCAGTCCGCGGGCCGGCCGTGCCTGGAGCTCCGCTTCAAAGCCGTGGCCCTTCACCGCATCGGCATTGAGAAGCAGGTTCGCGTTGGTCGCGCCGCCGACCGCGGACAGCTGCAGGTCCTTGGTCTTGAAGTAATAAGCGGTGAGATTGAAGCGGAGCCGGTGGTCGAGGACCACGGTCTTGATGCCGGCTTCATAGGACATGGTGTGCTCGCTGTCCGCGGTCGTGACGTCGCGGTCGAACAGAATCCGTCCCTGGATCGCTGGCGCCCGATAGCCCTTGGCGACGCGGGCATAGACATTGACGTTCTCTTTTAGCTCCTGAAGCGCGCTCAGGTCCCAAGTGAGGACACTGTCCTTGACCCGGGTCGTGGTTTCGGGAACCGGCCCGCCCAGACCGAGAAAGAGCGGACGGCCGTCAACCGGTCGACCGGCGACCAGTGTCTTCTTGTCATGGTTCCAGCGCGCACCGGCCTGGAGCGCCAGGCCATGATCGAATTTGTAATTGACCGAACCGAAAATGCCGAGCGCCTTGCTGTCTTGCCGCTGCTCGACAATTGCTGACGGGGCGGTTGCGGTCGGCGACGGGAAGTCGAAGGTCTGGATGTCGAGATTTTCATCGAAATAGAAAATGCCCGCCTGGTAACCGAGACCGCCCTTGTTGTTCGAGGCGATGCGAATTTCTTGGGTGAACTGGTCGAGGCTCGGCACATCGTCCTGGCTTTGCGCTGGGAAGGGAATGACGCCCGGTCCCGAACCGGGTCCGCAGCAGCCAAAGCCGCCGTCGATGTCGCCGCGGCTTTCAAGCTTGCCGTGCCAGTAGGAGGTCACCGAATAGAGCGTTGCCGCGCCGAAATCATACTCGATCGCGCCGGCGAGGTTCTGGCTCTTGAGCTTCTGGAAATTGGTTGCATCAGCGCGGACCTCGTCGCGCTCGAAGTCGCCCCCGTCGACGCCGACCAGGCGGTTGCTGCCGCGTTCCATGGCGTTCGCCCGGAAGATGCGCGCGTCGCCATCGAGGTAGCGCAGTTGACCGGTTAGCCTCAGCGTCAGCGCCTCGCTCGGCTTGAACTCGATCTGGCCGCGAACCGCGATGTCATCATAGCCTTCGAGATCGTTGTTGCCCGGATCGTCGAGATTGTCGATCCAGTCGTTGCGGTGCTGCCACAGGCCCGACACGCGGACCGCGACCGTATCGCTGAGCCGGCCGCCGACCGCGCCCTCCGCGTTGATCGTGCTGTAGGTGCCGAAGCTGACCCGCGCGTAGTTGCGGCCGCGGCCGGGTCTGACCGTATCGAACTTGACGATTCCAGCCGGCGTGTTGCGGCCGAACAACGTGCCCTGCGGTCCGCGCAGCACTTCGACCCGGTCGACGTCAAACGCCGGAAAGCCCTTCAGGATCGGGTTTTCGAGGACGACGTCGTCATAGACCAAGCTAACCGGCTGCGATGCGTTCAAGTCGAAATCGGTGTTTCCCAGGCCGCGGATGTAAAAGCGCGGGAAAGTACGACCGAACGAGCTTTCGATAATCAGGCTGGGCACCCGGCCGGACAGGCCGCGAACATCGGCACCACCGGAATTGATCGCCGCCAGTGTCTCGTCGTCGATGGTTGCAACCGACACCGGCACGTCCTGCAGATTCTCGCTCCGGCGCTGCGCGGTGACGAGGATTTCTCCGACCCCTTCCTGGGCATCGGCCGCCGGCACATCGGTGTCGCCGGTCGCCTGGGCCGCGGCGGGCGCGGCGGACAGGATCGCGGCGGCGGCCAGCGCAAACAGCGACGACGAACAAAGAATGCGGCGCATCGTGATTCCCCCTAGTTCAGCGAGGTGACGAACCGTCCCCTCGCTCCCCGCTATTTGGGTGCGACGATCCGGGCCGCGGAGTCAACGCAGGGGCGAACTCGCCAACGCGATTTGGCGCCAATGTGGCAGTTGGACGACAGCCGCTTTACAGTCCTAGCGCCCCCGCGAACCTGTCAGTTGCGCGAACCAGGCCGTCGAGCACGCCGGGCTCGTTATACAGGTGACCGCCGTCGGGGATGATGTTGAGCTCGACCTCGGGCCACGCCTTCTTGAGCGCCCAGGCGGCGCGCGGCGGCGTGCAGCAGTCATGGCGGCCCTGGACGATCACTCCGGGAATCGCACGCAGCTTCGACGCGTCGCGCAGCAGCTGCCCTTCTTCGAGCCAGCCCTTGTTGTGCATGTAATGGTTCTCGATCCGGGCAACCGCGATCGCTTTTTCGGGCTCGGTGAATTCCTCGATCACTTCGGGGTGGGGAAGCAAGGTGACGGTTTCGCCTTCCCACTTGCTCCACGCCTTGGCGGCGCGCAGCCGCTCGTCGCGGTCGTCGCCGGTCAACCGCTGGCGATAGGCTTCGACGAGGTCGCCGCGCTCGGCTTCGGGGATCGGCGCGATGAACTCTTCCCATTTGTCGGGGTAGAGCGAGTTGGCGCCGTCCTTGTAGAGCCAGTCGAGCTCATACTGCTCGAACATGAAAATGCCGCGCAGCACCAGCTCGGTGACGCGATCGGGATGCGTCTCGGCATAGGCGAGCGCCAGCGTCGAACCCCACGAGCCGCCGAACACCATCCATTGCTCGACCCCGACCAGTTCGCGCAGCCGCTCCAGGTCGTCGACCAGATGCCAGGTGGTGTTGGCCTCGAGGCTGGCGTGCGGGGTTGAGCGGCCGCACCCGCGCTGGTCCCACACCAGGATATTGTAGCGCGCCGGATCGAACTGGCGCCGGTGATCGAGACTGGCGCCCGCGCCGGGGCCGCCGTGCAGGAACACCACTGGCTTGCCCGCCGAATTGCCGCACAATTCCCAGTAGATTTCGTGACCGTCGCCGACGTCGAGATGGCCCGACTTGTAGGGCTCGATCTTGGGATACAGGGTGCGCAGCTGCCGCGTTTGAATGTCCATCAGAAGCTCATTTCCTCATAGACGTGGCGGATATCGCCACCCCATTCGCCGTGAAATTTCTCCAGCAATCGGCCGGCCGGCGTCATGCCGCTTGCGACCACCTCGCGCAATGGGTCGAGGAACCCGCCCTCATTGTCGCCGGCCGCATTGAGCGCCGCGCGCCGCGTCAGGCCCATCGAGGCGATGGCGACCACCTCGCGGGCCAAATCGTGCATCGTCCCGCCGCCCGGCACCTGGGACTTGAGCGCGAGCTTGGGGACGTC
>JBKJYX010000019.1:0-2999 GCA_046715575.1 Sphingomicrobium sp.
CCCGATGGCTGCGTGCTGGCCGCGATCATCGCCGGCGAGCCGTTCGCGAGCGACATTCCGGGGCGCGAGGCGAAGGAGTGCCTGCCGTCCGCCCTGCGCCACAAATACGATCGTCGCGGTCGTCCCACCGCGCGCCCCGCCGAGCCGCTCGCGGCCGCCCTTCGCGACCACCGCGACGGCAAGCGCCTCGGCCTCCTGAAACTGATCGCCGGAATGCTCGGCGTTGGGCTCGACGAGCTGGTCCAGCGGGAGACCCTTCGCCGCCAACGCCGCCTGGGGATCGTCGCTGCCGCCTCGCTCGCTGGGATGGCCGTCACGACTACGCTCGCCGTCTTCGCGCTCGATTCCCGCGACGAGGCCCGCGACCAGCGGCGCGAAGCGGAAGGGCTGGTCGGGTTCATGCTCGGGGACCTGCGTGAAAAGCTCGAGCCGGTGGGCAGGCTCGATGCGCTCGACGCCGTCGGCAGCCACGCCCTGGCTTATTTCCAGAAGCAGGACAAAAGCAGCCTGTCGGACGCCGCGCTGGCGCAACGGTCCCGGGCGCTCAGCCTGCTCGCGGAAATTGCCACCCTGCGCGGCGACTTCGACGGGGCGCTGCGCCGGTACAACGAAGCGATGGCGGGCACGGAGGAGATGGTGCGCCGTTCGCCCGATGACCCGCAGCGCCTGTTCGACCATGCCCAGAACCTGTTTTACGTAAGCGACATCGCCCGGCGGCGCGGCCAGATGGCGCGCGCCGAAACCGCTTTGCGGGAATATAAGCGGCTGGCCGACCGGATGGTCGCGATCGATTCCGACAACCGCAAATGGCGCATGGAAACGCAATATGCGTCGGCCAATCTGGGCATTGCGCTATTCGAGCAGCGTCGTTTCCCTGAAGCGAGCCGGCAATTCCAGGAGGCGCTCAACACCATCGAGCAGCTCGCCGCCGCCGAGCCCCGGAACAGTGACTATCAGAAGTCCGTGGCGGAATCGCTTGCGTGGCTCGCCGATTCGCAACGCGCCGAGGGCCGCCTCGACGAAGCGATCGGGCAGCGCGAGCGGCAACTGGCGCTGCTCGATCGCCTGATGCGGGGCGGCACCAGCGACGTCGAATATAAGCAAAAGGCGATTCCCGCCTACCAGGCGCTGGGCCGACTGTTCGCTTCCAAGGGCGAGCTCGATCAGGCGATCGAGCAACTGCGGCTGGCGGTGAACCATGCCGAGCAGCTGATCCCGACGGAGCCCGGCAACACCAAATGGCGGGAACTTGCGGCGTCCGCGCGATTGTTCCTGGCTGAATCGCTCCTGGCGAAGCGGCAGACCGACGAAGCGGCGAGCCAGACAAGAGCCGGCTGCGACCTCGTCAACCGATTGATCGCTCGCGATCGCAGCGTCATTTCATGGCGCGGCCTAGCCCGTTCCTGCCTGACGATGAGAGCCAGGATTGCCCTGGCCGCCGGCGCGAATAGCGAGGCTTTGTCGCTGGCCGATCGGGCGCTGACCGCCGCGAAATCGGGAAAATGGACCGACCAAGTCGAAGCGCGCTACACCATTGCCGGGGCGTACCGGCTGGTCGGTGACATTCAGCGTCAGATCGGCGATCAAGGCGCCGCTCGGTCGGCCTGGCTGGCCGGGCTCGGAATGCTGCCGCGAGGGATAAAGGAAAAGCCGCCCGAAACCAGTGAGCGCGCGGAGTTGCTGCAGCGGGTCGGAAGGACGGACGAAGCGAAGCAGCTCAGGGCCAGCCTCGAGACGATTGGATATCGAAGACCAGGTTAAGTTCGAACCGCAACAGGAGGGAACAAGTCATGGGCAACAAGCCGCGCCCCGTAACCATCGAGAGCTTCAAGGATTCGCATGGGAAAATCGATTTCAAGATGCTCGAGGGCACGAAGAAGACCGATACGCTCGTGTTCAACAAGACCACTGACAACATGAAGAAGGACGAGTCCTACGATATCCAGTTCACACTGGTGAACACCAACGGCCTGCAGCTGCAGTTCCTGCAGGACAAGCAGGATGTCATGTGGGTGGCCAAGGGGAGTAAAGCCTCGCCGCCGGGATGCCCGAAAAACCGTGTCTCCGATGCCGAGTTCACTGTCACAACCGTGACCGCGACCCAACTCGACGTCACGAACACGGACAAGGACGAATGCAAGTTCAAGTTCGTGCTGAACTTCATCGACACCGCAAATAACAACAAGGCCGTGCAATTCGACCCGATCTACGACAATCAGAACGGCGGCTTCCAACGGGCGACGCCCCTTTCAAGCTCCGTCATCATTGGCGGGGTGGCCGCTGCGGGGACATTAGTCGTTATAGTCATCGCGATGGATCAAATGGGCTGGCTGGGCTGACAAGCACGAAGGGCAATCAGTTGGCCGAGCAAAGCGGGACCGAGTCCCCGCCGCAGGTACCGTTCACGCTGTGCGTCGGAATAACCGGCCACCGCCACGAGGCGCTTCCGCCAGACTATGTTCCCCAGTTGCCTGGGCAGATCCGCGATGCGCTGCAGCTGCTGACGCACGGCGCCGCGGCGGTTCACGCCAGTGCCGCCGACTGCTTCGCGACCGGCGAGCCGCGCTTCGTCTTCGTCTCCGCGCTGGCCGACGGCGCCGACCAGATCGCCGCCGAAGTTGCGCTGGAGACGGGGTATTCGCTGCAAGCCGTGCTGCCGTTCGCCCGCGATGATTACCGCCGTGATTTCACAAGACCCGGTGCGGCGACGCGGTTCGATGCCCTGATCGCCAAGGCGGAACGGGTTCTCGAGCTGCCGGGCGTGCGGACACACGAGCCCGAGGGCTATATGATGGCCGGCCGCGCTACCGTTGCCCATTGCGACGTCCTGATCGCGGTCTGGGACGGCCTTCCCGCGCGCGGCCGCGGCGGCACCGCCGAGGTCGTCCAACTGGCGATAAAACGGGGCTCTCCGGTGATCCATTTGCCGGTCGACGGCAAGACGCCCCCGCAGATCGTATGGAGCGCTTTCGATCCAATGGTGGTGACCGAAGGGCTGC
>JBKJYX010000020.1:0-3038 GCA_046715575.1 Sphingomicrobium sp.
TCGTCTGACGGAGGTGGGGCAGGGAGATTGACCGCAGGACGATGCTTGCCGGCGCCGCCGCCGTTCCGCTCGCCACCAGCACGATTGCCGCGGCGCCGGCCGCCGACGACTGGGAGCGGATTGCGCGCGAATATGATGTGACGCGCGACATCATCCAGCTCGAGCACGGCAATTGGGGGATGATGGCCCGGCCGGTGCTCGCCACATACCGAGCGATGGTCGAGCGCGTGAACCGCGACACGAGCTATTATGCGCGGCGCAACATGGTCGGCGACCTCGAAGCGGCCCGCGCCGCGATGGCGACAGCCATGGGTGTCGCGGTCGATGAGATCATGTTCACCCGCAACGCGACCGAGGCGATGAAGGCGCTCATCCTGCAATACAACCGCCTCAAACCCGGCGACGCTTTGCTCTACGCCGATCTCGATTACGACAGCATGCAGGCGAGCATGGACTCGCTCGCGGCGCGGCGCGGGGTTCGCGTCATCAAGATCGCGTTGCCCGAACCGGCGGCTCACCAGTCGCTAATCGACACATACAAAGCCGCGTTCGACGCCAATCCGGCGATCAAGCTGATCCTCCTCACGCACGTCAGCCACCGCACCGGTCTCGTCCTGCCGGTGGCCGAAATCGCGAAGATGGCGCGCCAACGCGGGATCGATGCACTGGTCGACGCCGCCCACAGCGTCGGACAGCTCGATTTCCGGCTGCCCGATCTCAAGGCCGATTTTGTCGGTTTCAACCTGCATAAATGGGTCGGCGCGCCGCTCGGGGTCGGCGCCCTATACATCCGCCGCGAGCGGATCGGCGCGATCGATCCTGATCCGGCGGAGAACCCCATCAGCCCCGGCATCGACTCGCGCGTCCACACCGGCACGCCCGACTATGCCGCGCAATTGACGGTCCCCGCCGCTCTCGCCTTTCAGGCGGCGATCGGCGCCGCGCCGCGCGAGGCTAGACTGCGAGCCTTGCGCGATCGCTGGGTGCACTCGGTGCGCGACCTCCCCAAGGCTCAAATCCTGACGCCCGAGGATCCGCGGTTCTACGGCGCGATCAGCTCGTTCCGGCTGCGCGGGCGGACCAGCCACGATGACAATCTCGCGCTCGCCAAAGCGTTGCTCGACAAGCACCGGATTTTCACCGTCCACCGCGATGGGCTTGCCTCGGGATCATGCGTGCGGGTCACCCCGGCACTGGCAACGCGGATGAGCGACATGGATGCGCTGGCGGCAGCGATCCGATCGCTTGCCGGCTAACGCGCCTTAGGCTCGAGCCGCAACAGCCGCCCGCCGCTGTCCCCGTCCTCGAGCAAATAGATCTCCCCGCGCGGCCCCTGGTCGACGGCGCGGATTCGCGCGCCCATCGGCCACTGATCGGCCTTGCGCGCCTTGTCGCCGTCGATGTCGACCCGGATCAGCGCCTCGCCGGACAGGGCCGGGATGATGGCGTCGCCCTTCCAGCCCTTGAACAGGTCGCCGCTGTAGATCAGCAGCGCGCCGGGCGAGATCGACGGGTTCCACCACACCTTGGGCGGCTCGAAGCCGTCACCCGGCCGATGATCCCGAATGTCGCTGCCATCGTAATTGCTTCCGTTCGAAGCCCGCGGCCAACCATAATTCCTGCCCGGCTGGATCAGATTGACCTCATCGCCGCCCTTCGGACCCATCTCGGTTGCCCACAGCCGGCCGTCCGGCGCGAAGGCGAGCCCGAGCGCATTGCGATGGCCGATGGTCCAGAATGTCGCGGCAATCCCGCCGCGGCTGGCCCACGGATTTCCAGCCGCAGGGGCGCCTTCATCCGTCAGGTGCAGGATCTTGCCGAGATTGCCGTTCATGTCCTGCGCCGGGTCAAATTTCTGCCGGTCGCCGGAAGACAGGAACATCGTTCCATCGGGCGCGAAGGCGATGCGGTGACTGAAATGGCCGTTGCCGCTGACCTTTGGCGCCTGCCGCCAGATCACCTTGAAACCGTCGATCCGGGGCTGGCCCCGCCCTAAGATCAGCCGGCCGTAACCCAGCGCAGCCCCGCTGGTGCCGTTCGGCCCCGCTTCGACATAGCTCAAATACACCCGCTGATTGCCCGCGAAGCCGGGATGAGCGACGACATCGCCAAGACCGCCCTGCCCCCCGACCTTCACTTGCGGCACGCCGCTGACCTGCTGCCGGGTTCCGTCCGCGGTGTTGATCAGCCACAGCCTGCCTTCCCTTTCCGTAAGAAGCGCGGCGGTGGTCAGCCGAACGCCGCTTCCCGGCAGGAAATCCATTGCCCATGGGGTGGAAAAGCGCGCGACTTCGGCCACCTTGAACGGGCGTTCGCCGCTGGATTGCGCCGCCGTGGAGGTCGGCGCGGAGCCGCAGGCCGCGACCAGCATCACCATTGCCATTTGCATTAGCCGCAGGCTCATCCCAAGTGGTCCTTATGTTCACTGCCGGTCCGCACCGGCACATTATAGGATCGCAGATGCAATCCTGCAGCCTACGCTCGTTGGCCACCGCGGTTCCGCCGCACGTGGTCGAACAAGCCGAGGCCAAGACCGTCGCTAGGCGCGCTTTCGGCGGCAGGCCGGCCTTGTTCGACCGGCTGGCGGGCGTGTTCGACAATGCGGGGATCGCCAGGCGGCACATCGTCACCCCCATCGACTGGTATGAGCGCGGCCACGGCTGGGCCGAGCGTAACGCGCTTTACCTCAGCGCCGCCGAGGAGCTGTTTCTCGAGGCCGCGTCCAAGGCCATCGCCGGAGCGGGCCTCTCGCCGGACGAAATCGACGGCGTGGTCACAGTCTCGACCACCGGCATTGCCACACCCAGCCTTGACGCCCGCGTCGGCCCCCGGCTCGGGCTGCGCGGCGACGTCCGTCGAGTTCCCGTCTTTGGCCTCGGTTGCGCGGGCGGGGTCAATGGCCTGGCCCTCACCGCCCGCCTGGCTTCCGCCGACCCCGGCAGCCACTGGCTGTTCGTGACCGTCGAGACCTGCTCGATCTCGATCCGCCTCGACAGCGACGATCCCGCCGCGATCGTCGCCACCGCTTTGTTTGGCGA
>JBKJYX010000021.1:0-3047 GCA_046715575.1 Sphingomicrobium sp.
GACCAGGCCTTCAAGTCGGCCTGGGATGCCGCCCAGCCGCAGACCAGGATGCCGACCCCGCCGAGGAACCAATGCCATGAAGCTAGCCGGCGCTTGCAAGGGGCACGGGGCAGCGCGGCGATGGTCACCGCATAGACGATCATCCGTGCCAGCGTACTGACCACCGCCAGCCAGACAAAGCTGCCGCTAATCGCCAGCGCCGCGGCGACGACGGCGAAGAACAGGATCGAGTTGGCCGGCGTCTCGAAGCGCGGATGGACTCGGCCGAACCAGGCCGGAAGGTCGCGGCGGCTGGCCAGCGCATGGCTGACGCGCGGGGTTGAGGTCATGATGCCGTGCAGGCTCCCGGCCAGCGAGGCCATCGCGGTCAGGGTCAACGCCGCCGCGCCGAACGGACCCGCCAGCCATGCGCCGAGGTCGATCAGCGGCGCTTTGTCGTCGTTTGCGCCGCCCGGCAGCGCGCTGACGAACGCCAGCTGGACCAGGAAATAGAGCAGGGTCGTGACGCCGATAGTAATGAAGATGGCGCGCGGCAGGACGCTTGCCGGATTGCGGGTCTCGCCGGCCGGTACGACCGACTGCTCGAAGCCGACGAACGCATAGAGCACGATCAGCAGGCCGGCTTCGAACTCGGTTATGGTTGGGACGGGCTCCGGCGTCGGCCAGGGGAAAGTGAGCGCGATCCCGGCAATAGCGGCGATGAACAGGGGGACCGCCTTGAGTAGCGTCAGCCCGCTGAGCAGGCCGATCGACTTGCGCACGCCGGCAATGTTGACCGCAGCGAACAAAGCGGTGACCGCGACCAGGATCGCCGCGCGAAGGACGCCCTGGTCGGCGCCCGCGACCCATCGCGCCGAATAAGCGGTCAGGACATTGGCGTTGGCGGCATAGGCGGCGGCTCGGGCGACGTAATAGACCCAGCCGAGCTCAAACCCGACGAACCGGCCGAACACCGCGCCATAGGCCGCGGGTCCGCCGCTCTCGGGAAACGCGGACGCGCTCCAGGTGAAGGGAATGATGATCAGCAGCGCGGCGATGGCGACGATTGGAAACATCAGCGGCGAGAAATCGCCGAAATCGGCCGCCAACGCCGCCGGCAGCGCGAAGATCGAGGCTCCAACCGCGCCGTTGAAGGACAAAGCGATTGCGCCTCCCAGACCGATCCGGCGCTCCAGGCGTGGCTCGCTCAAAGCGGGAAGTCGCCGACGATCATGGTCATCACGTTGAGCTCTCGGTCAAATCCGACGACAGCATCGTCTCGCGGTCGGTGTGGCCTTCGGGATCGAGGTGGATGAGGATCTCGGTGCCCGGGAAGCGGCGCTGAAGATCCTCCTCGATCCGATCCATGCAATCGTGCGCCTCGCGCACCGTCCAGTTGGCGGGGACCCAGACGTGAAACTGGGCGAAATGATGGGTGCCGCTGGTGCGGGTCCGAAGGTCGTGCAGTCCGGCAAGCTCGGGATATTCGGCCGCGGCGGCGAGGAATTTCGCCCGCTCTTCCTCCGGCCATTCGCGGTCCATCAGCTGGTTGATCGCCTGGCTCGATGACCTCCACGCCCCGAACCCGAGCCAGGCGGCAATCAACAGGCCGAGCGCCGCATCCGAGCCGCGCCATCCGATATATTGCTCGAGCACCAGAGCGACGATCACCGACGCGTTGAGGAGCAGGTCGGATGAGTAATGCAGCCGGTCGGTCGAGATCGCCACCGACCCGGTGCGGCGAATGACGGAGCGCTGGTAAAGAATCAGGCCAAGCGTTGCGCCCATCGCAACCAGCGAGACGGCGATCCCGAGCTCGGCGTCCCGGGTCTGCGCCCCGGCAATCAGTCGCTGGGTTGAACGCACGGCGATAACGACCGCGGACAGGCTGATGAGCACGATCTGCACCAGCGCGACCAGCGCCTCGGCCTTGCCGTGGCCGAACCGGTGGTCGCTGTCCGCCGGCTGGGCAGCGATCCGCACTCCCCACAAGGTGACGAGACTGGCGACCAGGTCGAGCGCCGTATCGGCCAGTGAGCCCAGCATCGCCATCGAATGGGTTTGCGACGCCGCCCAACCTTTGAGGCCGAGCAGGAACAGGGCCAGGGCGATGCTGGCGAGCGCGGCGCGGGTCGACAGCGACGACCGCTCGGCGTGGGCGAGATTGTGGGCATGGGCGCCGCTCACGGGTAGAGCAGTCCTTCGGCCCAGCCCTCTTCATGCCGTATGAACAGCCGCCGTTCGTGGAGCCGGTGCGCGCCGTCCTGCCAGAACTCGATATGCGTCGGAACCACTCTGCGGCCCTTCCAGTGCGGCGGGCGCGGCACCGGCTGACCTTCGAAGCGTTTGGCCATTTCGGCAAAGCGAGCTTCCAGCGTCTCACGGCGATCCAGTGACTGCGACTGGTCCGATGCCCAGGCGCCGAGCTGCGAATCCCGCGAGCGCGTTGCATAATAGGCGTCGGCTTCGTTGGCGCGAACGGGCTCGGCCAGGCCTTCGATCCGTACCTGCCGGCGCAGCGACTTCCAGTGGAATAGCAAGGCGACATTGGGATTGCCGGAAAGTTCGTTTCCCTTGCGGCTGCCGGCGTTGGTGTAGAACACAAACCCGTCCGGCCCGTGGTCCTTCAACAGGACCATTCGCACCGACGGATTACCAATGGCGTCGGCGGTGGCGAGTGCCATCGCTTCGGGGTCGTTGGGTTCGCTGGCTTTCGCTTCCGCGAACCACTCGTCGAACAGGGCGAAGGGGTCGCTGGTCATGGCAGGCTCCGCTTAGGCTTGGACGGCTCCGCGCCGCAACCCATCTGGAAACATGCGCATCGATACGGCATGGGGAAGCGATGGACCTCTACCAACGGCTCGGGATCAAGCGCGGCGCGAGCGAGGAGGAGGTCAAGAAGGCCTACCGAAGCCTCGCCAAGCAACTCCACCCCGACCGCAACCGGGACAACCCCAAGGCGGCCGTGCGGTTTTCGCAGGTTACCGCCGCCTATGACGTGCTGTCCGACTAGGACAAAAGGGCACGGTACGACCGCGGCGAGATCGACGAAGAGGGCAATCCCAAGT
>JBKJYX010000022.1:0-3855 GCA_046715575.1 Sphingomicrobium sp.
AGGCTTATCTCAAGGCGACCGGCATCGGCGACACGATTTTCGTCGGTCCCGAGGCCGAATTCTTTATGTTCGACGACGTCCGCTTCGAAGACAGCTACGCCACCAGCTTCTTCAAGATCGATGACATCGAACTGCCCGGCAATTCGGGCCGCGAATATGAGGGCGGCAACCTTGGCCACCGCCCGCGCGCCAAGGGCGGCTATTTCCCGGTTGCGCCGGTCGACAGCGCGGTCGATATCCGCGGCGAGATGGTCTCGACCATGATCGAGATGGGGCTGCCGTGCGACAAGCATCATCACGAAGTCGCCGCCGCCCAGCACGAGCTTGGCCTGACCTACGGCAAATTGGTCGAAACCGCCGACCGCATGCAGGTCTACAAATATGTCGTGCACATGGTCGCCCATGCCTATGGCAAGACTGCGACCTTCATGCCGAAACCGATCGCACAGGATAATGGCTCGGGCATGCACACCCACATGTCGATCTGGAAGGACGGCAAGCCGCTGTTCGCCGGCAACGGCTATGCCGGCCTCAGTGAGACCGCGCTCTATTTCATCGGCGGCGTGATCAAGCATGCGCGTGCCCTGAACGCGTTCACCAACCCGACCACCAACAGCTACAAGCGGCTCGTCCCCGGGTTCGAAGCGCCGGTGCTGCTGGCCTATTCGTCGCGCAATCGCTCGGCCTCGTGCCGCATTCCCTACGGCGCGGGCGAGAAGGCGAAGCGCGTCGAGTTCCGTTTCCCCGACGCGATGGCCAACCCCTATCTCGCCTATGCCGCGCTGCTGATGGCCGGATTGGACGGCATCCAGAACCGCATTCACCCGGGCGAGGCGATGGACAAGAATCTGTACGACTTGCCGCCGGCCGAGCTAGTCGACGTGCCCACCGTTTGCGGCTCTCTGCGCGAGGCGCTGATCGCCCTCGACAAGGACCGCGCGTTCCTCACCCGCGGCGACGTCTTCAGCGACGACCAGATCGACGCTTACATGGAATTGAAGTGGGAAGAGGTGATGCGCTGGGAAACGACCCCGAGCCCGGTCGAGTTCGACATGTATTATTCGAGCTAGCTTCGGTGTTCGTCATTGCGAGCGGAGCGAAGCAATCCAGCTTCTGATCTGGATTGCCGCGTCGCTCCGCTCCTCGCAATGACGGAATGCACGATTCCGTAACCCTGTCGCGGCCATAATGGACGTGAATACGAGCGCGGAGTGGGACGGATGAACAGCATCAGGTCGCAGATTTTCGGCGGCGAGAAACCGGAGCGCAGGTCGCTGATCGGCAGCAAGCGGCCGCGCGGGGCCAAATCCGACACTCTCCACAGCATCGCGGTCGCACGCTCCGAAAAGCGCACCAGCGACACCCGCGCTGACGACCGCCATCGCCTGGCGGATGAGAGCGTCCGCCTGACCCACGGCGACCGCACGCTTGACGTCCAGCTCGTCAATCTCTCGGGCGGCGGCGCGATGATCAGCGCCGATTTCGCGCCGATGCTATGGGACCGGGTTGACCTTCACCTGGGTGAGAACGGCACCGTCGAATGCGCCGTGCGCTGGATTCGGGACGACCGGATCGGGCTCGAGTTCGCCCACGAAACGCACATCGACTGCTCGCCTGCCGAGCGCAACGAACTGCTCAACGCGGTGCTCGCCCGCAGCTTCCCGGACGTGGTGATCGAATGCGCGGCGGCGGCGGCGTCGGACGGCAATGGCGCTGAGTCCGGGGCCGAACATGGCCGGATCGATCCCCGCCACCCTTTGATCTGGTCCGGACTGATCCATTATAACCACGACAGCACGCCGGTGCGGCTACGCAATATTTCGGCCAAGGGCGCACTGATCGACTGCCCCATCCCGCTCCCGCTTGGCGCTCCCTTGCTGCTCGACCTCGGTGACGCCGGGACTATTTTCGGCAAAGTCGCATGGGCGCTCGGTGATCAGGCCGGGCTGACGTTCGACGTGCTGTTCGACCTTGGCCGACTCGCGCACACGCGGCCGGAGGTTGCGCCCGCTCGCTGGGCGCCGCCGGCCTATCTCCGCGACGGGGCCGAAACAGGCTCGCCGTGGGACGAACGGTGGGGCCGCCTGTCGCTCAATGAGCTGCAGAATTCTCTCGAAGGCTATCTCAAGCGCTAACGCTTCAGTCTTCCTCGATCAAACTGGTGACCTTGGTTTCGCGCATGCTGACATAGGCGACCAACGAGCACGCGATCAGGCCTGAAATGTAGAGGTAGAACCAGCGCTCGTGCCCGGCGCTCTTGAGCCACAACGCGACATACTCCGCGGTCCCGCCGAAGATCGTGTTGGCGATGGCGAACGGCAGCGCGACCCCCAGCGCGCGGATGTGGGACGGGAACAGCTCGGCCTTCACCACCGCGTTGATCGAGGTGTAGCCAGTGACGATGAGCAACGCCGCCATGACCACCGCGAACCCCGCCAGCGGGTCATGAGTCCGTTCGAGGGTAGTGAAGATCGGGTAGGTGAACAGCATCCCGCACACCCCGAAGAAGATCATGATCGGCTTCCGGCCGATGCGGTCGGAAAGGCGCCCGGCGAGCGGCTGGACGAGCATCATCAGCGCCAGCGCGACGGTCATGATCCGCGACGCGGTGGTCCGGTCGAAGCCGCTGGTATTGACCAGGAACTTCTGGAGATAGATGGTGTAGGCGTAGAATGCCGCGGTGCCGCCGGCGATCAGCGCCATGACCAGCAGCGCCTCCCTTGGATGGTCGCGGAACAGGTTGCGGCTGCTCGATTTGGGCCGGTCAACCTTGGCCGCGACGTTCTGGAAACTCTGCGTTTCGTCGAGCCGTCGGCGAATCACATAAGCGACGATGGCGAGCGCGCCGCCGGCGCCGAACGCCAGGCGCCAGCCCCACTCTTCGAGCTGCGCGTCGGTCAGGAACGCCTGCAGCGTGACGAGCAGCGCCAGCGCGAGCAATTGGCCGCCGATGATCGTCACATATTGGAAGCTCGACCAGAAGCCGCGCCGTTCGCGCCCGGCCATTTCGCTCAGATAGGTCGCGCTCGATCCATATTCTCCGCCGAGACTGAGCCCCTGGAGCATCCGCGCGGCCACCAGCATGGCCGGCGACAGCAGCCCCGCCTGGGCATGGGTCGGCGCGACCGCGATGATCAGCGACCCCGCGCACATCAAGGTCACCGACAGCGTCAGCCCGGCCTTGCGCCCCTTGTGGTCGGCGTAGATGCCCATCAGCCAGGCGCCGATCGGGCGCATCACGAACCCGACCGCGAACACCGCGGCGGTCGACAGCAATTGCGCGGTCTGGTCGCCCTTGGGGAAGAAGGCGCTCGCGAAATAGAGCGCGAAGGCCGAATAGACGTACCAGTCGAACCATTCGACAAGGTTGCCCGCCGACCCGCCGACGATGTTCTTGAGGCGGCGCGACTTGTATTCAGCCACCTTGTATTCTGCCATTCGCGGCCGCCGACCGGGTCTTCGCCGCCGCCCCGCCGCCGTAGGCCGCATAATATAGCAGGCCGAGGAACTGGGCGATCAGGAAGAAGATCTGGGTGACCACGGGCAAGCTGATGAACAGATAGGCGCAACCGAAAATCCCGGCGATCCCGACCACCCATGGCAAGGGCGTGGTGAACTTGCGCGGCGCATCGGGCTGGCGGCGGCGCATCACCAGCATCGCGGTGCACACCGCGAGGAAGGCCGCGAGCGTGCCGGCATTGGCGACCGCGGCGATGGTCGCCAGCGGAAAGATGCCGGCAATGATCGACACCGCGACCGCCGTGAACAAGGTGATGCGGACCGGGCTGCCCCGGCTGGAGACCCGCGCCAGACTTTCGGGGATCAGTCCGTCGCGGGCCATGACGAAGAAGATCC
>JBKJYX010000023.1:0-6847 GCA_046715575.1 Sphingomicrobium sp.
CGCCCGGCGACGTCGTGCTGGCGCCCAACCCGAGCTACCCGATCCACAGCTTCGGCTTCATTATCGCCGGCGCCGCGGTGCGATCGATCCCGGCCGCGCCCGGCGACGACTTCTTCCTGCGGCTCGAGACGGCGATGAAGTTCACCGTGCCGCGGCCCAAGGTGCTGGTGATCGGCTATCCGTCCAACCCGACCGCTTATGTCGCCGACTTGCCGTTCTACGAGCGGCTGGTCGCCTTCGCCCGGGCCAATGACCTGATCCTTATCTCCGACCTCGCTTACGCCGAAATCTACTTCGGCGATGTGCCGACCCCGTCGATCCTCCAGGTCGAGGGCGCCAAGGAGGTCGCGGTCGAGTTCACGTCGATGTCCAAGACCTACTCGATGGCCGGCTGGCGGATCGGCTTCGCGGTTGGCAACGCGCGGCTGATCGCGGCGCTGGCGCGGGTGAAATCCTATCTCGACTATGGTGCGTTCACGCCGGTCCAGGCGGCGGCGACGGCGGCGCTCAACGGCCCGCAGGATATCGTCGATTATAACCGCGCCCTCTACAAGAAGCGCCGCGACGTGCTGGTCGAATGCTTCGGCCGGGCGGGATGGGAAATCCCGGTGCCGCAAGCATCGATGTTCGCCTGGGCGCCGATCCCCGAAGCGTTCCGGGAGGCGGGCTCGATGGAGTTCGCCAAGCGGTTGTTGACGCAAGCCCATGTCGCGGTGGCCCCCGGCGTCGGCTTTGGCGAGGAAGGCGAGGGCTTTGTGCGGATTGCCCTGGTCGAGAATGAGCAGCGCCTGCGCCAGGCGGCGCGCGGCGTGAAGCGGATGCTGGCCGCGGTTAGTGCCAATCGCGCCGGCATGGTTGGCGGCCCGGGACTCTGATATGCGCCGACCGGTGACAGGGTCGACTCAGTCCAGCCTCTCGAGCGGCACGCGCGCGCATTGGATTGCTGCCGCGGGATGGGCGATCATTGTGCTTAGCGCCGGGTCCGCGCTGTTGCCGGTGGTCGATCGCCTGTCGGGAACAAGGGTCGTCGGTCTGCTGTTGCTCGCCGCCGGCCTGGTTGAGATCTTCGCCGGAAGGCTGCGGCACGAAACCCGGGCGCTGGCGATGGCCGCCGGCGGGGTCACCACGCTGGCCGGGCTGATGTTCCTCGTCAATCCCGTCGCCCATTTCCTGCCGCTGTTCACGATCGTCACCGGCTGGCTGCTCGTGCGGAGCGTCATCCTATTCATCACCAGCCGCCGCGCCCATGGCTCCGTTCGGACGTGGATCACACTGTCCGCGGCGACCGATCTTGTCCTCGGCGTCGTGCTGCTCGCCGGCCTGTCGATCGCGACGCTGGTCGTGATGCTGTTCGGCCCGACCGCGACGCTGGTCGCGAGCTTCGCTTGGGTGCTGGCGCTAAGCTTTGTCGTCACCGGGACGCTGCTGCTCGAGGTCGCGAGCTGCGAGCGCGAGGACTGCTAAAGCCAGCGCATGTTCCCGACCCTCGCTCCAGCCGCCACCGGCGTCCTCCAGGTCGCGCAGATCATCCAGCTCGCGGTCGCGCCGGTGTTCCTGCTCGCCGGCGTGGGCGCGTTCCTCAACGTCTGCGCCGGCCGCCTCGCCCGAATCGTCGACCGCGCGCGTGGGCTCGAGCCGCGAATCCTTGCCAGCCGCGGCGGCGAGCACGACCGCCTGATTGCCGAGCTCCGGGTGCTAGACCGGCGCATGGGCCTGGTCAGCCAGGCGATATTCCTTTCAGTCCTGTCGGCGCTGATGATCTGCGCGGTCGTCGTGCTGCTGTTCGCGGCGAGCCTGACCGGCGCGCAGTTTGGGACCGCGATCGCCTTGCTGTTCATCGCCTCGATGATCGCGATCGGCGCCGGCTTTGCGGTGTTCCTGGCGGAGACGCGCATCGGATCGCGTTCGGTACGCATCCGCACCGAATTGCTCGAGCATCAGGCGGACGAGTAGCCCGCCTCGACAAGCCTCGGCTGCGTGCCTATCCGAAGCCCGATCGCACCAGGGAGTTTCGCTTAGCATGAACCGCGCCACTGCTTCGACCGTCCTCGACCGCGTGCTGGTGCTGGAGATGGTGCGGGTGACCGAAGCGGCGGCGATCGCGGCGTCGAAGCTGATCGGGCGCGGCGACGAGAAAGCCGCCGACCATGCCGCGGTAGAAGCAATGCGGGCGGCATTGAACGAGCTGCCGATGGACGGCATCGTGGTGATCGGGGAGGGCGAGCGCGACGAGGCGCCGATGCTGATCATCGGCGAGCGCGTCGGCAGCGCCCAGGGCAGCGGCCCGCAGATCGACATCGCTCTGGACCCGCTGGAAGGAACGACCATCACCGCCAAGGGCGGCCCCAATGCCCTCGCCGTGCTGGCGATCGCCGAGCAGGGCTGCCTCTTGAATGCGCCCGATGTCTACATGGACAAATTGGCGATTGGCCCCGGCTTTGCGCAAGGCACGATCGATCTGGCCAAATCGCCGTCCGACAATATCCGCGCGGTCGCGAAGGCGAAGGGCGTCGACCCGTCCGAGGTCATCGCCTGCGTGCTCGACCGGCCGCGCCACGCCGAGCTGATCGCCGAGCTGCGCGGGTTGGGCTGCGGCATCCAGCTGATCCCCGACGGCGACGTCGCCGGAGTGATCGCCGCCACCGACCCCGACACCGGCGTCGACGTCTACATGGGCACTGGCGGCGCGCCCGAGGGCGTGCTCGCGGCGGCTGCGCTGCGCTGCGTCGGCGGGCAGATCCAGGGCCGGCTATTGTTCCGCAACGACGACGAGGTCGCCCGCGCCCGCCGCTGGGGGATCGACGACCTCGACCGGATTTACGCGCTCGAGGACATGGCCAAGGGCGATTGCATCTTCGCCGCCACTGGAGTCACCGACGGCTCGCTGCTGGACGGCGTCCATGTCCGCAAGAATTGCATCACCACCGAAAGCATCGTGATGCGCGCCAGCTCGGGCACCGTGCGCCGAGTGACCGCCGAGCATCACCGATGGAAGGAGTAAGCGATAGCGCGGTGCTGGGTCCCGTCGAGCCCGGTTATCGCCACGTCCTGCGCGCGCGGCTACTGATCCTCTGGCTGCCGCTGGTGATTGGCGGCGTCATTCTCGCCAACGCCGTCTTCGCGGACACGCTGGCCTACGCGCCGGCCGCCATCATCCTGCCCCTGATCGCGATCGCCGTGGTCGCTCTTGCTCCGCAGCGGATCTACCGCCGCCTGCGCTATGGCCTCACCGATCGACTGCTGCAGGTGGTGCGCGGCTGGCTGTTCCACACCGACACCATCGTGCCGTTCGTGCGCGTGCAGCATCTCGACGTCAACCGCGGGCCGCTCGACAAGCTGTTCGGCACGTCGACCCTGGTCGTGCACACCGCCGGTACTCGCAACAGCATCGTCACCGTCCCGGGCCTCGCTCCGGACCGCGCCGCGGAAATCCGCGACATCATCCGCGAGCATATCCGCACGGACTTTGCGTGAACGCTGGCGACGTGGCGGTGGGTCAGCCGGAACGGCTCCACCCTTTGTTCCTTCTGACCGGCCTCGGCAGCAGCTTACGGGGAATGGCCGGCGGCTATGCGTTCATCGCCTATCTCGCGGTCGCGGGGCGAACCGGCACCGCGCTGTTCGCGGCGATCGCCCTGTTCGCTTTCGTCGCCTTGGGCCTGTTGCTCTATTGGAGGCGCTTCGAGTTTCGCGTCGGCGACAATGAGATCCGCATCGACAGCGGCATCCTCAGCCGCACCCACCGCTCGATCCCGTTCGACCGCATCCAGGACGTCGACATCAGCCAGGGGCCGATCGCGCGGCTGCTCGGCATCGCCAAGGTCAAGTTCGAAACCGGTGGATCGGGCGGGGCCGGGCAGGACGAGGGCGTGCTGCACGCGATTCCGCTCGAGCGCGCCGAGGAGCTCAGGGCACTGGTCCGCGCGCATCGACCAGTCCGCGGCGATGCGGCGCCGGCGTTGGCCGAGCAGCCGCCAGTGTTCGCGATGGACTTTTCGCGGGTGCTGCTCACCGGCGTTTTCAATTTCTCGCTGGCATTGTTCGCCGGCCTGATCGGCGCGACCCAGACCTTCGGCGATGCGTTCGGTTTCGATCCGCTGAACCGCACCTTTTGGTTGGGCCTGGTGAGCGCCGGCAACCCAATTGCCGACTATATTCTCGCTCATCGCGTCGCGGCCGCCATCGCCGGCGCAGCGCTGCTGGTCCTGATCGGCCTCGCCACCGGGGTCATTCGAACGCTGCTGCGCGAATACGGCCTCCGGCTTGACCGTACCGAAGTCGGCCTGCGCCGCCGCCGCGGCCTGCTGACCCGCACCGACGTAACGCTTCCGGCGAAGCGCGCGCAGGCGGCGATCGTCGGCACCGGGCCGTTGCGCGACTCACTGGGCTGGCGCGACCTCAGGGTGCAAAATCTCGCGAGCGACGAAGGCGGCAAGGGCGACCATGTCCTCGCGCCGCTCGCTCGCGATGGGGAGATCGGCGCGATCCTCGCGGCGCTCGGCTGGCGTCCGCTGTCGGAGTCGATCCACTGGCTGCGGGTCTCGTCGGCCTATCTGTGGACTTTGGCCGCGGCTCTATTGCCGCTGATGCTGATCGCAGCTCTCGCGACAGTCCAAGCACCTAATTTCGCGCTGGCGGTGCCGGTGATGCTCGGACTCCTGTTGATTCGCTGGCGGGGGTGGCGGCGCACGCTTTATGCGCTCGATGGCGACCGGCTGCTGTTCCGCACCGGTTGGTGGCGGCGGCGGACGGTGATCCTGCCGCTGGCCCGGATCCAGAGCATCGACCTCACCGAGAGCTTCATCAGCCGCTGGTTCGACACCGCCAGCCTCGGATTCGGAGTCGCCGGCGGGAGCGGCTTTTCGGCGCACGTCATCCCAGCGCTGCCGCGTCAAACCGCGCGCGCGCTTCGCGAGCAACTGCTAGTCCTGCAACCATGAATTTTGCGCTCGGCATCGAACGGTCGGTCAGCGGCCAGCCGTGGCGGTGGCGGCGGTCGGGGGAACCGGGGATGACGCCGGATGCGCTTATCGACGAGCTGCTGCTGGCCCGCGGAGTCGAGCGCGCCGACCTCGCCCGCCACCGCAACCCGACGATTCGCGATTTCCTGCCCGACCCGTCGGTCTTCCAGGATATGGAGAAAGGCGCCAGGCGGCTCGCCGACGCCGTCGAGGCGGGCGAGACCATCGCCATTTTCGGCGATTATGACGTCGATGGCGCGACCAGCGCGGCGCTGCTGGTGTTGTTGCTCCGCCGCTTGGGCGGAGACCCGATGATCTACATTCCCGACCGGCTGATGGAGGGCTACGGCCCGTCCGGAAAGGCGTTGGTCGAATTGAAGGATCGCGGCGCGAACCTGGCAGTGACGGTCGACTGCGGCGCCCAGGCGTTCGAGGCGCTCGAGGAAGCCAAGGCCGCCGGCCTCGACGTCATCGTCGTCGACCATCACCAGTGCGCGGGCCTGCTCCCGGTCGCGTTCGCGATGATCAACCCCAACCGGCTCGATGAGAGCGAGCTGGGCGCCACCCACGGCCATCTCGCCGCGGTCGGCATGGCCTTCCTGCTTGGGGTGGCCCTGTTGCGTGAGCTTCGCGGCCGCGGAATGTTCGTCGGAGATATGCCCGAGCCCAAGATCATTGACCTGCTCGACCTGGTCGCGCTCGGCACCGTCGCCGACGTCGCGCGCCTAAAGAGTCTCAACCGCGCGTTCGTCACCCAGGGCCTCAAGATCATGGCGGGGCGCCAGAATATCGGCCTGTCGGCGCTCGCCGATGCGGGGCGGCTGGTGAAGCCACCGAGCTGCCGCGACCTCGGTTTCGTGCTCGGGCCCAGGATCAACGCCGGCGGCCGGGTCGGCAAGTCCGACCTCGGCGTGCGCCTGCTGACCTCGACCGATCCCGAGGAGGCGCAGACCATCGCCGCCGAGCTCGACCGATTGAACGAGGAGCGGCGCGCGATCGAGATGCTGGTCGGCGAACAGGCTACTGAACAGGCGCAGGGCCAGGCCGACGCGCCGGTGATCCTGGTGATGAACTCGGGCTGGCACCAAGGTGTGATCGGGATCGTCGCCGGGCGCCTCAAGGAGCGTTTCGGCCGCCCGGCGATCGTTGTTTAGGATTGCGAGGACGGCACCGGCAAGGGCTCCGGCCGGTCGATAAGCGGAGTCGACTTGGGCGCGGCGGTGCTCGCCGCCAAGGAAAGCGGATTGCTGATCGCCGGCGGCGGCCATGCGATGGCGGCGGGGCTGACGTTGCCCGTGGGCGGTCTCGAGCCACTGCGCGCATTCCTGCACGAGCGGCTGGCCACCGACATCGAGACGGCGCGCGGCGGGCGGGCGCTGCTGCTCGACGCGTTGGTTGCGCCGGGCGGAGTTGCGGCAACGTTGTGCGACGCGCTCGACGCCGCCGGGCCCTATGGCGCCGGCTGGCCGGCGCCGCGGGTCGCGGCCGGCCCCGTGCGGCTGATCAAGACCGGCATCGTCGGCGACGGGCACGTCCGTGGCTTCGCGTGCGGTGACGACGGCAAGAGCTTCAAGTGGATTGCGTTCCGGAGCGCCGCGACCGAGCTCGGCCAGGCGCTGCTCGCTTCCCCCGGCGACACAAAATGGTGGCTGGCGGGCACTATCAAGCGCGACGAGTGGAACGGCGGCAATGTCGCCGAGATGCACCTCGAGGACGCCGCGCTTGCTTGACCCTCACCGGCCGCTCGCCTAACCGGCGGGCCGCTTCACGGCCCCATCGTCTAGCGGTCTAGGACGTCGCCCTTTCACGGCGAAAACACGGGTTCGATTCCCGTTGGGGTCACCATGACGCGCCTCCCTTTCTGTCGGGGCGACAGCACGTCTATT
>JBKJYX010000024.1:0-3238 GCA_046715575.1 Sphingomicrobium sp.
GATCAGGACGGTGGCGCGCGCTGAGGTCAGACGGCCGGCCCGATTCGGAAGGCCGCCAGCTTGTTGCCGTCGAGGTCGCGGAAATAGGCGCCGTAGAAAGCCTGGTCGCCTTCCTCGCCGCGGAGCCCCGGCGGACCTTCGCAGCTGGCGCCCAGTTCGATCGCCTTGGCATAGAGCGCGTCGATCTTGTCGCGCGAGTCGAGAACGATCGCGGCCATGTTGCCGTTGCCGGCGGTCGCCGGATTGCCGTCATAGGGCTTGGCGACCGCAAGCGCGGGCTTGCCCATGCCGGTGCCGTACATGGTGAAATTGTCGCCGAACTCGAGAATCCGGCCAGCGCCGATCACCGGCAACAATTGGTCGTAGAAATCGCGAGCGCGAGGCAGATCGTTGCTGCCCAAAACCACATAGCCGATCATCCCTTGGCCTTTCCTGTTTCGGTTTTTGCCGAGCCGGCCGGACAGTCGCCGACGCGCTTGCCGGTCATCGTGCGGGTCATTTCATAATCGCCCGGTCCGGCGAAATAGGTCGCGGTCTTGAGTTCGGCTTCGAAGCTGTCGACTTTGAAGTCGCCATCCGCAAGCTGCATGATCTGGCCGCGTTCGGGCCGGCTGCAGGTCAGCTGCAGGCTCAAGCGCCCGTTACGCAAATAGCTGCTCGACTCGGTGCATTTGTCGCCGGCGTCCGCGAACGCCTCCGGAGCGATACCGCCGCCGGCCGTGACGCACGCCCGCCGGGTGGTGGGTGGATCGCCCGCCTTGGCCTTGGTCGCCGGGGTCGTCTTGTCGGTCGAACGCAGTTCATCGATCTTGGCGGTGATTTCATATTCGCCGGGCTGCAGCGCGGCCGCCTTGGTTTTTCCCGGCTTGGGCGCGGTATCGCCCGAGCAGCCGGCCAGCAGGCCCGCCGCGGCCAATCCCATGATGATCGTTCGCATCGTTTCCCCCCTTGTGATTAGCTGGTCTTGGCGTCGCATTCGCCGACGCGCTTGCCCTCGACCCGCATCTTCATCGTCATCGCTCCGGCGGGACCGGCGGCGCCGCGATCCATCTCAGTGGTCATCGCCATGTGGTATTCGTCGGGCGAATAATCGCCCGCCATGGTCATCACCTGGGTGCCGCCGCCCGCTGTGCAGCGCATCTTGGCGTCAATCTCGCCGTTGCCCATCTTGAAATGGTCGTAGCGGCAATTCTTGTTGCCGCCGAAAAAGTCGGTCTTGGGTTTCTTGGCGTCGGCCTCCGTCATGCACGATTCGGTGCCCGGCTTGTTGGCCATCGTCGCCTTCATGCTGTCGGCAATCCCCGGCGGCATCCCGGGCGCGGTGAGCTCCTCGATCGTGGCCTTGGTCAGCCATTTGCCGGGGCGGAGAAATTCATCGACTCCGCCCGCCTTGTCGACCTTCTCGGCGACTTCGGCGATTGAGGCGTTTTTCGCTTCGACCGTCGGGCTCGAATTGCAACCGAAGAGCGGCACGGCGAGGCCGCACGCGAGCAGGATGGCGGCATGTTTCATGGTCGATCGGCTCCCCTGTTTCCGGCGCCGCGTTGCGCCGCTCCGGCCGCTCCACCATATGCGCTTGCGATGGCGATTCAAATCCGCACTTCGCTGGCCGAGCCGGAGACGGCGCAGGACTTCGTTCCGCACCGCCCGGCGCGGCCCGACAAGGCCGAGGGCGGCAAGCCGTTCGTCCTCAGTTCCGAATACGAGCCGGCCGGCGACCAGCCGACGGCGATCAAGGAGCTGACCGAGGCCGCGCTCGGCGGCGAGCAGAGCCAGGTGCTGTTGGGCGTTACCGGGTCGGGCAAGACCTTCACCATGGCCAAAATGATTGACACCCTGCAGCGCCCGGCGCTGGTCATCGCGCCCAACAAGATCCTCGCCGCCCAGCTCTACGGCGAGTTCAAGAGCTTCTTCCCCGACAATGCGGTCGAATATTTCGTCAGCTACTATGATTACTACCAGCCCGAGGCCTACGTGCCGCGCACCGACACCTACATCGAGAAAGAATCGAGCGTGAACGAGGCGATCGACCGCATGCGCCACTCGGCGACGCGGTCGCTGCTCGAGCGCGACGACGTGATCATCGTCGCCTCGGTGTCGTGCCTCTACGGCATCGGCTCGGTCGAGACCTACTCGGCGATGATCTTTTCGCTGAAGAAGGGCGAGGCGGTCGACCAGCGCGAGGTGATCCGCAAGCTGGTCGCGCTGCAGTACAAGCGCAACGATGCTGCGTTCGCGCGCGGCAATTTCCGGGTCCGCGGCGACAGCCTCGAAATCTTCCCGTCGCACTATGAGGACACCGCCTGGCGGATTGCTTTTTTTGGGGACGAGATCGAGGATATTGTCGAGTTCGACCCGCTGACCGGCAAGAAGGTCGCCAGTCTCGACAGCATCAAGGTTTATGCGAACTCGCACTATGTGACGCCGGGCCCGACGCTGAAGCAGGCGATGGAGGCGATCCGCCACGAGCTCGCCGAGCGCTTGAAGGAGCTCGAGGCGGAAGGGCGGTTGCTCGAGCTGCAGCGATTGGAGCAGCGGACCAATTTCGACCTCGAGATGATCGCCGCCACCGGCAGCTGCGCGGGGATCGAGAATTACTCGCGCTTCCTCACCGGCCGCCTGCCCGGCGAGCCGCCGCCGACCCTGTTCGAATATCTCCCCGACAACGCGCTTCTGTTCGTCGACGAAAGCCACCAGACGGTGCCGCAGATCGGCGCGATGGCCAAGGGCGATCACCGCCGCAAGATCACGCTCGCCGAATATGGCTTCCGCCTGCCCAGCTGCATCGACAACCGGCCATTGCGGTTCAACGAGTGGGACGCGATGCGGCCGCAGACGACCTTCCTGTCGGCGACTCCGGGGCCGTGGGAAATGAACGCCACCGGCGGCGTGTTTAGCGAGCAGGTCATCCGCCCGACTGGGCTCATCGACCCGCCGGTCGAGATCAAGCCGGTCGAGGACCAGGTCGACGACCTCGTCCACGAGGCGAAGGAGACCGCCCGCAAAGGTTATCGGACGCTGGTCACGACGCTGACCAAGCGCATGGCCGAGGATTTGACCGAATATCTCCACGAGGCGGGGTTGCGGGTCCGCTACATGCACTCAGACGTCGAGACTTTGGAGCGCATCGAGCTGATCCGCGAATTGCGGCTCGGCGTCTATGACGTGCTCGTCGGGATCAATTTGTTGCGCGAAGGGCTCGACATCCCGGAATGCGGGCTGGTCGCGATCCTCGACG
>JBKJYX010000025.1:0-7609 GCA_046715575.1 Sphingomicrobium sp.
CCCATTTGCCGTCCACGAACTCCGCCGCATCGAGCCACGCCTGCTGCTGCGCCTCGAACGTCACGTCAGGCCAGAAGTGATGGCTGTGCGCCGCGAAGTGCAGGCGCTGGGGATCGGCCGCCAAGGCACGCCCGAAGAGCCGCTTGAAGCTCACAGCCCAATCCCGATCACAGCCCAATCCCGATCACAGACCCGTCCTCATCGACCACAATTCGGGGAAGGCGCGCTTGTCGAGCGTCGAGCGGAGATAGGCGGCGCCGGCCGAGCCGCCGGTGCCCGGCTTGTTGCCGATGATCCGCTCGACCGTCAGCACATGCTTGTGCCGCCACATCGCCAGCGCGTCGTCGATATCGACCAGCTTCTCGGCCAGCTGGTAGAGGTCGAACCAGCGGTCGGCGTCGCGGTACACTCGAAGCCATGCCTCGCCCAGCGCTTGCTCCGAGCGGTCCTTGAGATCGAAGCCGGCGCGCTCGAGCGCGGCGTGGGACGCATCGCGCAGGCTCGGCTCGTCGAGCGCCGCCTGCAGCCGGGTTCGCGCTTCGCTGCCAGCCGCATATTGTTCGAGAAAACGCGGGTCCTTGATCCCGAGCCGGTATTCCAGTTCACGGAACTGCACCGACTGGAAGCCCGACGCGGTCCCAAGCACGTCACGGAACGCGGTGTAATCGACCGGCGTCAGCGTCGACAGCACGTCCCACGACAGGGTCATCACCGACTGGATTCGGCCGATCCGCGCCATTGCCTTGTAAGATGCGGCAAACTGGTCCTGATCGAGCAGGCTGATCGCCAGAGCCAGCTCGTGAAGCATCTGCTTCAGCCATAGCTCCTTGGTCTGGTGGATGACGATGAACAGCATTTCATCGTGCAGGCTCGACAGCGGCTTCTGCGCGGTCAGCAGCCGGTCCAGCGCAAGATAGTCGGCATAAGTGATGCCGGCGGGAGTGGCGGTCATGGTAAGGGCCCAAACCCCCTGCCAACGAGAGCCGGGACATGGCTCCTCCGGGATGCTGGGCAAGGAGAATCGTGCAGGCCGGGCTGATACGCCCGGACAAGCGTTTCGACGAAGCCCAGCACCCGGAGGGCCATGCCCTTCGGGTGGGACGTAAAAGCGCCCTGGAGCGCTCGCTCGATTGCCAGATAGGCTTGGCTATCTGGCTGCACTCGCTCACTCCCAGAACGCTTTTTCGTCACCATCGCGGCCTCGTTGGCAGGGGGTTTGGGCCCTCCCGGCTTAGGCCAAAGCCGCGGCGCGAGAAAGACGCGCGAATTTACTGCGGCGGACCGCCCCCGCTGCCGGGGAGGCCCGGCTGGCTGATCGTGCCGATATTGCCGAACAACTCGTCGAAGAAGCTGCGCTGGCGTCCCAGGGTCGGGGTCTTGCCGCTCACCGGATCGATCGAAGCGATCAGCTCCCGACCGCTGCGATCGACCCGGGTGACGTTACCCGCCTGGTCGAAGCGGACGTGCAGCACGGTCTGGTCGATGATCTTCGGATCGCGAAAAGCCGCGGTCTTGGTGTCCCGCGACACATAGTACCAGTCGTTGGGATTGAATTGGCCGGTGAAACTTGGCCGCCCGAGCGTCTTGGCGACCGAATCCTTGTTGTCGACACCGACCTGGATCGCGGACGCGAGCTCCTTGTCGATCACCGCCCCGCGGTGCTCGCGAATGCCCATGCTTGAGCAGCCCGCCAGCAGGGCAGCGCCCAGCACCCATGTAACGCCCTTCAACACCGCAGCACTCATTGTCGTGAACCTCTCCTCGCCCGCTGGGACGCGTGAACCATTTGACGCGTGACGCTTGCGCCGCGGCCGGGTGGCCTCAATATGCGCCGGACATGCAGAGGCGCAAGCCTTTGAGACACGCGAGACCGCCGGGCGACACTATGCTGAGCTACCTGTTCCCGCGATTAACGGAGAGCGCGAGCCGCGGCAGCGAGCTGTTCGCAACGCTGGTCGGCGAAGCGCGGCAGCCGCATTGGTATGTGGCGGGGCAGGTGCCGGACAGCATCGATGGCCGATTCGCGGCGCTTGCAACAATCGTCGCGCTGGCCACGGTTCGTTTGGAGCGTGGTGACGACGTCGCGAGAGTGGCAGCGGTCGCGTTGACCGAGCGCTTCATCGAAGCGATGGACGCCGAGCACCGGCAAATGGGCATCGGCGACCCGACCGTTGGCAAGACCGTGCGCAAGCTGGTCGGCGCGCTGGGCCGGCGGGTGGCGTTGTGGCGGCAAGCGGTCGAGCACGGCAAGGGCTGGGCCGATGCCGCCGACGAAAGCCTGTTCAAGCAAACGCCGCTGGCCGCCGCATCAAAACATTGCGAAGTGGCGACGCGCGAACTTTGGGCCAGGCTCGACGCCGCGTCCGATGAGGTTGTGGTCGAAGGGAGGATCGGATGATCGAGGATTTCGCCCACCGGCTGACGCTCGACCGCATCCGCGACGGCGAACGGGTCGACCTCGTCGCCGACGATAAGGAACGCCAAGCGATTGCCGAACGGCTGGCCCTGCCGTCGCTCGATCGCCTGGAAGCGCACGCCTGCCTGGCCCGCGACGGAGACAAGGTCTGTGCCACCGGCCGCGTCGCGGCGTCGCTCGAGCAGCGCTGCGTGGTCACCGGGGACCCGGTCACGGCGCATGTCGACGAGGCGTTCGAGATCGCTTTCATACCGGAGCCCCGGGTCGGCCCCGAGGAAGAAGTCGAGCTGCGGCCCGAGGATTGCGATGTGGTGTTCCACGACGGTACCGCGATCGACCTCGGCACGGCGATCGCCGACACGCTGGCGCTAAGCCTCGACCCCTATCCGCGAAGCGCTTCGGCCGAAGCCGCCTTGAGGGAAGCAGGCGTGCTGAGCGAAGAGGAAGCGAGCCCGTTCGCGGTCCTCGCGCGGCTCAGGAAAAACCTCGGCGGGAACCAGCCTTAGTTCTCAGAACGGAACGTCGTCATCCAGGTCGGTATCGAACGCGGCCGGTTGCGGGCGAGACTGGGTACGGGTGCCACCGCCGGCATCGTCGGCGAAATCACCGCCGCCGCCGCGTGAACCACCGCCGCCATCGCCGCGGCCTTCGAGCATGGTCATTGCGCCACGGAAACGCTGCAGCACTACCTCGGCGATCTTTTGCTTGGCGCCATTGGTATCGTCATACTCGCGATACTGCATTGCGCCCTCGATATAGACCTTGGCGCCCTTCTTGAGATAGCGCTCAGCAACTTCGCCGATCTTCTCGTCGTAGATCACGACATTATGCCATTCGGTCTTTTCCTTGCGGTCGCCGCTGGCGCGATCATTCCAAGTTTCCGACGTAGCGAGGCTGAATTTTACGACCTTGCCCCCGTTCTGAAATGAGCGCGACTCGGGGTCCCTGCCCAAGTTGCCGACCAGAATCACCTTGTTGACCGATCCGGCCATCGTCGCATCTCCTCAAAGTCGCGCAACGAATAGGCCAGCGAGAGCCCTTAAGTCACCCCTCTAATTGGGCGGGCATTGGGTGCACTTGCCGCTTGGTTGCCGAGCGAAATCCGAGGACGACGACGGCCAGCATGGCGATCTGGGTCGCGATCGATTCGACTGTCGAGAACAGGCCGAGCATCGGGATCCTCGGCACCCCACCAAGCGGCGTGACGGACAGGATGCCGGCTTCCTGGAGCGCGCCGATGCCCTTGCCGGCCAGCACGACGGTCAGGATGGCGATGAGAATGGCGCTGTACCGGAAGAATTCGGTGATCGGCAGCGCGCGGCTGTAGCGAAGCATCGCCCAGGCAATGATCGCCAGCATGGCAATCGCCGACAGCGCTCCGGCGACGATGGTGGTGCCGTTATCGGGCGTCCACAGCGCGGCGTAAAACAAGATGGTCTCGAAGACCTCGCGATAGACGACGATGAAGGCGAGGCCGAACAGGAACCACGCCGAGCCGCGCGACAAGGCGCCCTGCATCTTGTCGCGAATGTAGCGGCGCCACTCTTCGGCCTGGCTCTTGCCGTGCATCCAGATGCCGACCGACAGCAGGATGACGGCGGCGAGCAGCGAGCCGAAGCCTTCGGTCAGCTCGCGGCTGGCGCCGCTGATGCCGATCGCATAGGTGGCGACCGCCCACGTCCCGGCGCCGGCGATCAGCGCCGCGACCCAGCCGGCGTGGACGTATGGAAGCGCCTCGGAACGCTCGGCCTTGCGCAGGAAAGCGATCATCGCGATCACCACCAGCAGCGCTTCGAGGCCCTCGCGCAGCAGGATGGTAAAGGCGCCGATGAAGGTCGATGCGTCGGTTGCCCGGTCTGGAGCGAGCGCGGTCTCGGCCTCGCTGAGCAGGGCTTCGGTCGCGCTCAGTCGGTCGCGCAGCTGGGCGGCGCTTTCACCCTTGCCGATGGCGGTGCGGAAGCCGGCCATGGCCGCTTCGATCCGCACCATCAGCGCATTGTCGCGGGTGGCGAGCACCGCCTCGACCGGCTCAAATCCGTCGAGATAGGCGGACAGAGCAAGCTCATTGGCCCGCGCGCGGTCGCCGACGACAACGGCCGCGACGCTTTCACGCAGCCGGTCGCGGGCGAGCTGGAGCGAGGCGGGTCGATCCTTGCTCAGTGTGCCTGGCGCGGTACGCAGATAGGCGATGACTGCGGCGGCCTTGTCGGCACCGATTCGCCGTTCGAGCTCAGCGGGAGTCAGCGCGGCCAACGCAGCCATGTCGGGCACCAAGGCGCGCACCGCCGGCTCGTCGTGCCAGATCTGCTCGCCGCGCTCGATGTCGCGATAGGCGAGCCCACCGGCGTGGAAAGCGAGCGCCCAGCGATCCTCCTCCGGCAGCGAGCCGAAGCTTTGCATAGCGGTGCCTTCGAGGCCTTGCGAGATCACTTGATAGAGAGCGAATGGGCTGCGCTCCCGGGCGCGGTCGCGGTCGGTGAAGGCGATCGGCGGCGGGTCGAGCTTGGCGAAGGCGCGGCTCGGCCCCTCGCCCTTTCCGCCGTGGCAGGACGCGCAATTGTCCGCATAAAGCGCCGCACCGCGCGCTGAATCCGGGATGCGCGCAGGGGCCAGCGGCACGGGATAGGCGATGAGCAGGCCTGCGGCGAGCTTGCGCGCAGCGGCGGCGATTGCCGGCGGCTCGGCCTTGGCAGCAATCGCTCCCTCGAGCGCGCTGGCATCGCGGATCAAAGTGGCGCGGGCGGGTCTAGCTGGGAGCGCGGCCAGGCGCTTGGTAACCGAGGCCGAGAATTCGGTCATTTCCTGATATTCGGCGGGGTTGACGACGCGGCCGCCACGCACCGCCTCGCGGTAATCAACCGCGATATAATCGAGCAGGCGCCACGCAGTCTGCACCTCGGGCGCGTTCGCGGTTGCGGCGGTTGCAACTAAGGCGCCGAAGCAAGCGAGCAACATCGCCCGGAAGACGCGAGCTATCAGCGGGTGGCGCAGCGGATGAGTTGGCACCCAAGGTCACTACCATGCTGCGACTAATTCGCAATAGCGCCCCTCGGGCTAACGGGGCGGGTAGCGCAGGCGGCCGAGGAACCGCGAGACGCTTACATGCTGCCCCGAGCTCTTCCATTCGGCCTTCCATTTCTCGAACGTCATAACATCGTCGATGCGCCGGTCGAGAAAGGCCGCGGTCTCGCTGAAGCCGTCGCTGTGGTCATCGAGCCACGCCAGCAGCGTCGACGCATAGACGGCGCCGAGCGTGATCCGCTTGGTGTAATGGTTGAAGTCGGTGCTGGTGTCGCCGGCGATGCGCCACATCAGGTCGGCCGTCCGCCAGCCGATGCGCATTCCAAGCGGCAAATTCTGCGGCATGGCGAGGATCGCGACCCCGCGCCGGACGGCTTCGCGCGCGGGTTCCATGATCTCGAGCCGCCGCCATACCAGAGAGCGGATTTTGTCGCGGATTTTCATGCGTGCCAGCCGCTTGGGCGTGAAATGCTCCTCGAGCGCGCGATCGACGACCTGGATGTAGACGTCGACCATGCCGCCTTGCGTCTTGGGCATCGCCAACCGCGCCTGGCCGCGGTCGATACCAAGCTGGTCGGCGGCGGCATCAACCGCGGCCCGCGACCAGCCGTCGAACACCGCATGCTCGCCGACCGCCAAAGCAAGTCGCCGGCGCAGCATTTCCAGGGGACTCAGCGGCTCCATCGCGGCTAGGTGCTCTGCGCCGGCGGTGGGCGCAAGCCCCGCTCGGGAATGCGGACGAGCACCAGGGCCAGCGCGATCGCGGCGGCGCCGATCCAGTCGAGCGGCGACAAGGTCTCGTTGTACACGACCCAGCCGACGAAGGCTGAGATCGCCGGCTGGGTCAGCAAGGCGAGCCCAACCACCAGCGGCGGCACCGAGCCGATCGCATAGACCAGCAGTCCCTGGCCAATGACCTGACTGCCGAGTGCCAGCAGAAAGACCCCGCTCCAGTCGGCGGGCAGGACGCGCTCGCCCAGCAATAACGAGAAGGGCAGCAGCATGACGGCGCCGAATGCGCTCGCGAGGAACAGCAAGGGCAAGGGTGCAAGCGCTCCCCGCGCCCGCTCGACCGCAATCAGATAGCCGACGTAAAGCAGCCCCGCGAACAGGGCAAGCAAGTCACCCCGGACGTTGCGCGGCGACAGCTCAGCGCTGCTGCCCATCAGCAGTGCGGCACCGATCGCCGCGAGGAGCAACGCCGCCGCCTGCATTGGCGACGGCCACCGGCGCGCCAGCCACAATCCCCAGGCCGCGAAACCGAAACTCGAGACGTTGCCGAACAGGGTCGCATTGCCGAGCTTGGTCAGGTGGATGCCGGTGTGCCAGGCAGCGAGGTCGGCGGCAAAGAAGAAACCGGCCAGCAGCGTCAGGATGATGAGGCCGCGCCGCGGCCAATGGACCGGCTGGCCGATCGCACTTGCGATGACGAACAGGAACGGCAGCGCCAGCGCCAGGCGCCAGAATCCCGCCGCGACCGGGCCGACCTCCGACAGCCGCACCAACCACGGCCCGAACGCCAGCGAACAGCTGCCGATCAGCAATGCTGCAAAGGCGAGCGGGTGCGATTTGGCTTGTGTCACGCGGCGCGCTTAGCGCGGAGATGTGCCGAAGCGCGACCTCAATTCCATCAGCGCCAGCGCGGCGCGGGCGGCGTCGCCACCCTTGTCGCCCCCCTTGCCAATGCGCTCAGGGTCGGCGCGGGCGACCGCTTGGGCTTCGTCCTCGACGGTCAGGATGCCGTTACCGACTGCCAGCCCGTCGAGGGTCAGCGCCATGATCCCGCGCGCGCTTTCTTGCGCGACGATCTCGAAATGGAGGGTCTCACCGCGGATCACCACGCCCAACGCGACAAAAGCGTCGAAACGGCCGCTGTCCGACGCCAGCGCGATCGCCGCGGGGAGCTCGAGCGCGCCGGGAACGGTGACCGTCTCATGGTCATGGCCGGCGGCGTCGATCGCCGCCCGCGCTCCGGTCAGCAGCATGTCGTTGAGTTGGGCGTAAAAGCGCGCCTCGGCGATCAGCACTCGCGCCATGGCGTCAGGCCTGTCCTGAGCCTTGTCGAAGGGCCGGGAGCTCGATGCGGCGTTCCTCGATGATCGCCCGACCGTACCCCGACAGCGCGACCGGTGAGTGACAGGTGTTCGACAACAGGATCATGTCGTGGATGCC
>JBKJYX010000026.1:0-3267 GCA_046715575.1 Sphingomicrobium sp.
CGGCTGTAGCGGAACCGGGCCTTTGAGCCAGTTCCGCGGGCTTTCCGCGACCGCGACGTCGACGCCGGCTGCAAGCCACCAGCCAAGCGCGCTGGCGGCGTCGGCCGCGCTCAATCGATGGTCTTCCCCGCCCATGCCGTACCCTCAATGTCATTGACGGCGCGGTCAAGGAATTGGCAGGGCATTTGCGGGCGAAACGCCTTGCCCGCGCGACGAGAGCCAAACGGATGACCAGCCGCGAATCAATGCAGTACGACGTGGTGATCGTCGGCGCCGGCCCGGCCGGGCTCAGCGCGGCGATCCGCCTGAAGCAGCTGGCGGCCGAGGCGGGGCGCGAAATAACCGTGTGCGTGCTCGAAAAAGGCAGCGAGGTCGGAGCGCATATCCTGTCCGGCGCGGTGCTCGATCCCAAAGCATTGAACGAGCTGATCCCCGACTGGAAAGACAAAGGCGCGCCGCTGACCGTGCCGGTGACCGAGAACCATCACTGGCTGCTGACCAAGACCGGCAAGTGGGCGATGCCGGCGCTGATGCTGCCGCCGTTCATGCATAACAAGGGCACCTACACGCTGAGCCTGGGCAATTTTTGCCGCTGGCTGGCCGGGCAGGCGGAGGAGCTGGGGGTCGAGATCTTCCCGGGCTTCGCGGCGGCGGAAATTCTCTACCACGACGACCGAGCGGTCAAAGGCGTCGCAACCGGCGACGTCGGCATCGCTCGCGACGGCACTCACCGCCCCGACTACCAGCCGGGGATGGAGCTCCACGCCCGCTACACCTTCTTCGCCGAGGGCGCGCGGGGGCATTTGACCAAGCGGCTGACCGAAATCTTCGACCTGCGCAAGGACAGCGGACCCCAAGTTTTCGGACTTGGCGTCAAGGAGTTGTGGGACGTTCCTGCTGACAAGCATAAGCCGGGGCGAGTGATCCACAGCCAGGGCTGGCCGCTCGAGGACGCGTGGGGCGGGGGGTTTCTCTACCACCAGGAAAACCACCAGGTCGCCTTAGGGTTCGTCGTCGCGCTCGATTACGACAACCCGTACCTGTCGCCGTTCGAGGAATTCCAGCGCTGGAAGACCCATCCGGCGATCCGCGCCGAGTTCGAGGGCGGCAAGCGCGTCTCCTATGGCGCCCGGGCGATCAACGAGGGCGGCTGGCAGGCGATCCCCGAGCTGGTGTTCCCGGGCGGGGCGCTGATCGGCTGCTCGGCGGGGTTTGTGAACGTGCCGCGGATCAAGGGCACGCACACGGCGATGAAGTCGGGAATGCTGGCCGCGGAAACCGCGTTCGAGGCGATGGTGGCTGATCGCGGCTTCGACCGGCTCGATGCCTATCCCAAAGCGCTGCGCGCGAGCTGGATCGACAAGGAATTGCGCATGGTCCGCAACGCGCAGCCGGCGGTGGCGCGCTGGGGTGGGCTGCTCGGCACGCTCTATGCCGGGTTCGACATGTGGCTGGGGCAGCTTGGGCTAAGTTTGCCGTGGACATTGAAGCACCACGCCGACCACACGCGGCTCAAGCCCAAAAAGGAGGTCCGGCCGATCGCTTATCCCAAGGCGGATGGGGTGCTGACCTTCGACCGCCTGTCATCGGTGTTCGTGTCGAATACCAATCACGAAGAAAACCAGCCGGTTCATCTGACGCTCAAAGACGCCGCCATACCGACAACAATCAATCTTCCGGTCTATGACGGTCCCGAGCAGCGATACTGCCCGGCGGGCGTTTATGAGTTTGTCGAGAGCGGAGATGGTCAGACCCGGCTGCAGATCAACGCCCAGAACTGCGTCCACTGCAAGACCTGCGACATCAAGGACCCGACGCAGAATATCAATTGGGTGACACCGGAAGGCGGAGGAGGGCCGAACTATCCCAACATGTAGATGGATCGCTCCGTCAGGATTGATCGCGGCGGCGCTGATCGCTTCTCCGGCGGCGGCCGCCCGGGCCGCGACGCCCCAAAGCTCGGCTTTGACCTACGTCGAGGCGCGCGCCGCGGCGATGCGCGGGGAGCACGGCCGGTCCGCCGAGCTGCTGGCCGGATTGGCCGAGCGGAGCGCCGGCGACTCGACGATCAGCCGAAAGGCGCTGGGCGAGGCGATCGGAGCCGGGAACATGCCGCTTGCGCTTCGCCTGGCGCGCACGCTCAAGCCATCCGAATGGAGTACCGATGCACGGCTGCTGCTGATTGCCGATGAATTGCGCCGCGGGAGGTCGGACCGCGCGATGCAGTTCGTCGCGGGCGCCAACGACGACGCCAATCTGCAATTCCTCGAGCCGTTGATCCGAGCCTGGGCGGCGGTCGAACGCCGCGACCTGAACTCGGCGCTGACCACCATCGATGAGGTCAATCCCAACAGCCTGCTTGGCCCGTTCCGGTTCGAAAATCGGGCGTTCATCCTGCTCAAGTTCCGCCGCACTGCGAAAGCGGAGCCGTTCGCCCGCCGTGCCGCCGCCGCCGCCGGCGGCCGCGAGAACCGGTTGCGGCTGGCGCTGGCCGACGGATTCCTTGGCTCCGGCGACCGGCCACGCGCTGTCGCGATGGTCGAAGGCATGGGCGCGGAGGGCGGCGGGGCCCGGCAGCGGATCATGGCCGGCAAGCGGATCGGCCTGGCAATCGACCATCCGGCCAAGGCCTATTCGGAGCTCTTGCTCGGGCTGGCCGTCGACCTCAACCGGCTCAATAATCGCGCGCTGCCGGTGAGCATGGTCCAGGTCGCCCGCTATGCCGACCCCAAGAACAGTGCCGGCGCGGTGCTTCTCGCGCTGCTGCTGGAGAACCAGGACCGGGCGGACCAGGCGCTGGCCGTGCTCAAATCGGTGCCCGATGCCGATCCGCTGGCGGCGCAGGCGCGCGATGCCGCCGCGCGCATCCTCGTCGGCGAGAAGCGCTTCGACGAGGCGCTGGCCCTTGCCCGATCGACGACCACGGCCCGCGACGCCACCGTCAGCGACTTTGCCCGCCTCGGCGACGTGATGGAGTCGAGCAAGCGCTACAACGAGGCCGCGGACGCCTACGGGCGGGCGATCGTCCTGGCCCGGGCGCACGGCCAGGCAAGCGACCTGTGGCCGTTGTACCTGCTGCAGGCGACCGCGCTGGAACAGGCGGGTCGCTGGACCGAGACCAAGCAGGCGTTGCAAGCGGCGCTCGCGCTTGCCCCCAACCAGCCGCTGATCCTCAATTTCCTCGGCTATGCGAAGCTCGAGCGGGGCGAGGATTTGGATGCCGCCGAAGCGATGATCCGCAAGGCCAGCGCGCTCGCTCCCGAGGAT
>JBKJYX010000027.1:0-2751 GCA_046715575.1 Sphingomicrobium sp.
TCATCACCCCGGCAAGCGCAAGTCGGGACGGCAGGTGAGTTTCTCGACCGACCTCATCTACGACGTGCTGCGCCGCTACGAGCCCGAGCATCTGCTGCTGCGCGCCGCCTGGGACGACGCCCGCGCCCGGATGACCGAGCTCGGGCGGCTGGTGCGGCTGGTCGATCGCGCGCAAGGCACCATGGTCCATGTCGAGGCCGAGCGGATCACGCCGATGGCGGTACCGCTGATGGTGATCGTCGGCCGCGAAGCGATGCCGCCGGGCGGCGAGGCGGACGAGACGTTGCTGATCCAGGCGGAAGCGCTCGCGCAGGAAGCAATGCAGCTGTAGTATGCCGTGTCATGAGACGCATCATCCCACTCCTCGCGCTGCCCATCCTCAGCGGCTGCATCGTCGCCGACGTCGCCGAGACTGCGATCACCGTGGTCAAGATTCCGGTGCAGGTTGCTTCGGCCGGCGTCGATGCGGCGACTACCAGCCAGTCCGAGGCCGACGAGAAGCGCGGGCGCGAGATCCGCAAGGCGGATGAAAAGCGTGCCCGAGACGAGCGCGAGGCGGCCAAAAAGACTGGCGAGCACCCCCAAAGCGAGTAGCGCAGCTTTCGCTGGAATGACGGGAAAGGCATGGCTAAACCGGCCCCATGGTTCCCTTTTCGTTCGCGGGTGAAAGTTTCGTCGCAGGGGCCGAAGGCGCGCTTTACTGGCCGGCGCAGCAGGCGCTGCTGGTTGCCGACCTGCACCTCGAGAAAGCGAGCTGGTTCGCGCGGCTGGGGCAGTTCCTGCCGCCCTATGATTCGCACTCAACGCTGACCGCCCTCGCCCGCGAAGTGGAGCGCAACGGTGCGAAGCGAATTTACTGCCTCGGCGACAGTTTCCACGACCGCTTCGGCTGTGACCGCCTGCTCACCGCCGCGCGGGAACTGCTACTGCAGATGACCTCGGCGCTCGATTGGGTGTGGATCGTCGGCAATCACGACCCCGGGTTTTCTGATCATTGCGGCGGCCGGCTTGCAGACGAGCTGGAAGTAGCTGGAATCGTCCTTCGGCACGAGGCGGTTCGCGACGACCCGCGACCCGAGATGTCGGGCCATTACCACCCCAAGCTCCGGTTGCACCTTCAAGGCCGCCGCGTGTCACGGCGCTGCTTCGTGGTGTCGGCGACCAAGCTGATCCTGCCCGCGTTCGGGTCGCTGACCGGCGGCCTCGACGCAACCCATCCCGAAATCCTCAGCCAGGTCGGCGACGGGGCTGCTGCGCTGGTGCCCGTATCGGACCGCTTGCTGCGCTTCCCGCTCGCGGCCTGATTATTCTTCGGCTTTGACCTCGATCGCCATGGTGCCGGTCGGCGACAGCAGCAGGCGCGCGATCGCCGGCCGCTTGCGCCCGAAGGTCGCCGCCTGGAGCTCGTTGCGCGCGGCGTGGCGGTCGAAATCGAATCCCAAGGCTTCGGCCGACCGCATCAGCCGGACGAGATGCTGGTCGATGTCGAGGATTCCCTCGTCGGGATCGAAGTGCATGGTCTCGACGAGATCGGCGGACTGTCGGGGATCGGACATTGCGCCCTTAATCACGACAGCGGCGGAGACGGCAAGCCCCGGCGATTGCGCGCCCGCGCCCCACCCCGTAATCGGCGCTCATGAGAAATTTCATCCACGCCTCGCTGGCGCTGGCGCTGCTGGGCGCGGGTACCGCGCCAGCCCAGCCGATCGACCCCAGGGTCCAGGCGCGGATCGACCGCATCTTGAAGCGCACGCCGCTGATCGACGGCCACAACGATCTCCTAGAGCAGCTGCGATACAATTATGCGTTGAGCGTCGAGGGGCTCTCGAGCGGCGGCAAGGAGCGCCATCCCCAGCCGCTGATGACCGACATGGCACGGTTGCGCCAAGGGCAGGTGGGAGGCCAGTTCTGGTCGGTCTGGATCGAAGGCACGGTCACCGGTAGCGAAGCCATCCGCCAGACGATCGAGCAGATCGACCTGGTCTCACGATTGATCCGCGCCCATCCGCAAACTTTGGAGCAGGCCTATTCAGCAGAAGATGTCGTCCGAATCCACAAGGCCGGCCGCATTGCGTCACTGATCGGGATCGAGGGCGGGCGGCAGATCGGCGGTTCCCTCGCCGCCCTGCGCCTGTTCCAACGCCTGGGGGTGCGGTCGATGACCTTGGCCCATGACCAAACCAACGAATGGGCGGACAGCGGTACCGACGATCCTAAACATGACGGTCTCAGCCCGTTCGGCCTCGAGGTGGTCAAGGAAATGAACCGTCTCGGCATGCTGATCGATCTCAGCCACGTCTCGCCGGCAACGATGAAGGACGCGATCGCCGCCAGCCGGTCCCCAGTCGTCTTCACCCATTCTAACGCGCGGGCCCTAACGGACCATCCGCGCAATGTGCACGACGACGTGCTCCGGTTGCTGGCGGCGAACGGTGGTGTCGTGATGGTCACCTTTGTGCCGCGCTTCCTGTCGATGGCCGCATGGCAGCGCTTCGCGGCAAGGAAGGCCGAGGAGGCGCGCCTGAAGGCACTGATCCCGCAGTCCTCCGAGCAGGTGGAGGCCGAGCTCGCCAAGTGGGAGCTCGCGCACCCGTCGCCGCCCGTCACCGCCTCCGACGTTGTCGATCATATCGAGCATATCGTCCGTATCGCGGGATTCGGTCAGGTCGGCATCGGTGGCGATTTCGATGGGATCACGACCACCGTCGAGGGCCTCGACGGAGTTGAGGATTATCCCAATTTGTTCGCCGA